>NZ_JBSGYQ010000048.1:0-56292 GCF_053610585.1 Streptomyces sp. NPDC054887
CCGTCCCCACAGAGCAAGGCCCCACCCCCCGCCGAGGCGCGGCCCCGCCCCCCACCCCCCCCGCCGCCACCCCCCGCCCCCCCCCCCCCCGGGCGCCCGCCCCCCCCCCCCGCGGGGGGGGGGCCGGCGGCGCCGCACGGAGGTACGGGACCGGGCCGCTCGTACGGGGGAGGCCCGGTCCGCGCCCGGCGACCGGGCGGTGGTCCGTCCACCGGATGGACGCCTCCAGCAGGTGGCCCCGGCAGCGCGATGCGTTGCTGGTGTGATCGCGCAGGGACAGCCGGGACGAGCCGTGGCGAACGCCGTGGCAGGGCGGATGCCGGCTCCGGGAACGGCCGTCCGTTTCGCGACGGGGGTGCCCGGGACGCACCTGATCATCGCAGCAGCGAGGCAACGGAGGACGAGATGCCCACGCCCACAGACGAACGTACGCGGGGAACGCGCCGGGGCGGCGCGTCCGGCGATGTGCGGGCAGCCGTCCGGGTCCATCACTGGGAAGGGTTCCGGTTCGAGTCCCGCCTGGTGCGCGCCCCCGAACGCCGGCTGCCGCCGGTGCTGCTCATCGGCGGCGCCTTTCAGCGCAAGGAGCGGTGGGGCTACGTCGAACAGGAGATCCTGCGGTACTCCGATGTCCTGACCGTGGACCCGCCCGGGTGGGGGAGCGCCGACCTGCTGCCCGAACAGCACGGGGTGGAGATCATCGCCGACTGCCTGCACCACATGCTGGGCGAACTCGGCCTGAGCCGGCTCAACATCGCCGCCGGCTCGTACGGAACGGCCATCGCCTACCGTCTCGCCCAGGCCCATCCCGAGGACGTCGGCCGGATGCTGCTGTTCGGGACGATGTGCCGGATTCCAGACCACGCGCGGACCGCGATCCGGCACACCCTCGACCTGCTCGACGCCCAGGAGATGGACCTCTTCGCCCGGGCGACGGTCGACCTGTTCATGTCCCGGAAGCCCGGTGCGGGAGTCGTCAACGGCCGCGCGCTGCGCCGTATCCTGCACACCCGCTTCGCCACCGCCGGGGCCGACGAGACCGCCAAGTACCGTGCCAACACCCGGCGGCTGCTCCGCCACACGATGCTCGACACGACCTCGCCGCCGCCCCACCCCGTGCTCGTCGTCACCGGCGAGCACGACACGTTCACCACCCCCGAACTCTGCCGCGAGATGGCCGCCTGCTGCGCCGACAGCCAGTACGCGGAGGTCGCGGACGCGGATCACATGGTCCACCTCGAAAGAGCCCACGAGATGGGCGAACTCGCCGAGCGCTTCTACTCCGGGCTTTCCATCGCCGGCCTGCCCTACCTCCGCACCGTGCGCCGAGTCAGGGGCGAGGGAGCCGCCGACCGGGACGGCCGCGGTACCCCTGAAAGGCCGTAGGGGTCCTGGGCGCGCAGGATCGCGCGAGATCACCCGTGCAGGGCGTCAGAACGGTGCCGGCCCCCTGCCCACGACGTCCATCACGAAGGGGCCTCCCGTGCTGCGGCCCCAGTCGGCGATGCTCCGCCTGACGATCTCTCCGGACCGCCCAGCGATCACGACGTGCCCGTGCGTGACCTCCCACAGCGCCCGGCTGTCGACAGCGAAGAACGTGAGGGTCCCGCGCCAGCCGCCGGACGCGTCCTCGGTGAGGTCCGCCTCGGCGGCGAAGGTGCGTCCGCTCTCAGCGAGGAGTTCGGCAGGTCCCTTGTACGCGGTCATGACACAAAAGTAGGGGCGCCGTCGGGCGGAGCCGCGAAGACATCGCCGTAGTGACGTGGCCCATGAGCACCGCACCCCGGGACCGCGTACCTCACTGCTCGGGGACTTCCGGTGCGATCCCCGTGCCGGGCCGGTCCCGGAGGCGTTCGGCGGGAGTGCGCCGGCCCTGGCGGAACGCGGCGAGCCCGGCGTCGAACCCTGTCGCGGACCCCACGAACAGAACCGACTCGTCGCGTCCCACGAAAATGCTTCCTCCACCCCGGACGCCGGTCTGCCACACACAGATACCGAGTCCGTCGGGCAGCTCCCGTACCGAGAGCGCTCCAACGGCGCCGAGGTTCCCGAAGAGCCTCGCCGCTGTACCCGTCAAGCGCCGGACATCCATGCCGCACTGCCTCTCGTTCCACCCGGCACGCACCTTCCGCACGCCGGAGAAGAGCTTGGTGCGGACGGCAAAGGCTCGGTTCATGGCGACACCGGTCGGTCGCGAGCCGCTCAGGGAGCGATCGGCAGCCGGCGCTTGTGCTCGGTGAGGCGGTAGCGGGTCACGATCGTCTCGAAGGCCCGCTCCTCCACCGGCTTGCCCTCCAGGAAGTCGTCGATGTCGTCGTACGTCACCCCGAGCGCGTCCTCGTCGGCCTTGCCCGGGTCCAGGGTCTCCAGGTCGGCCGTCGGAACCTTCCACACCAGCTCGGTGGGCGCGCCCAGCGCGTCCGCGACGGCGCGCACCCGCCGCTTGGTCAGCCCGGTCAGCGGAACGAGGTCGGCGGCGCCGTCGCCGAACTTGGTGAAGAACCCGGAGACCGCCTCGGCGGCGTGGTCGGTGCCGACGACCAGGCCGTCGTGCGCGCCGGCCACCGCGTACTGGGCGATCATGCGCTGCCGGGCCTTGATGTTGCCGAGCACGAAGTCCTGGTGAGGGGCGTCACGGAAGGCCACGTCGGCCGCCAGAGCGGCCGCGAGCGAGGCGTCGCTCGCCGGCTTGATGTCCACCGTCAGCACATGGTCGGCGCGGATGAAGGAGAGCGCGAGCTGCGCGTCGTGCTCGTCGGCCTGCACGCCGTACGGCAGCCGCATCGCGTAGAACCGCGCCTCGTGCCCGGCGGCGCGCGCCCGCTCGACGGCGAGCTGGCACAGCCGGCCGGTGGTGGTGGAGTCCACACCGCCGCTGATGCCCAGCACGAGGGAGCGCAGACCGGTGGAGGTCAGCCGCTCGGCGAGGAAAGCCACCCGGCGCTCGATCTCCTGACCGGCGTCGAAAGTCTCGGCGACCTGGAGTTCCCGGGCGATCTCCTGCTGCAGGGCGATGGACGCCGGCTCGCTCACGTCTGCTCCTTGTTCCGCTTCACGATGTCTGTCGCGCCCACCCTACCCAGGGAGCTTCCGATGACTCGGGGCCGGAGCGGCCCGAGAGCTCTGCGTGATGATCACAAGGCCCGGCTGTGGCGGGGTGACGGCTGCCCGGTCCTGCCGGGCGCTCAAGATCCAGCTCGACAGCGCTCCCGAACGTCGAGGAGACGATCGACGCCGTGCGCAGGGCCCAGCGGGTGCGGTACCGGGCGCCCGGGGCGTGAAACGGGCGCGGAGTTGACGGGCGCCCGTCAACCGACGCGCCGGGCGAGCACTTGGCCGGGCCAGGAGCCGTGCGTGAACCGGTCGGTGGGCGTGAAACCGTTGCGCTCGTAGAACGCGACCAGTTCGCCACCGCCGCCCGCCCAGCAGTCGACCCGCAGCAGCTTCACGCCGGCCCGGCGGGTCTCCTCGGCGGCATGAGCCAGCAGCGCCGCTCCGATGCCCAGGCCGGCGTGCCGCCGGTCGGAGACCAGCAGCCGGACGTACCGCTCGGGCTCCCCGGCCGGGGCGATCGGCATCTGCGGACTGGGCCCGGTGTCCAGCACCAGCGCTCCGGCAGGCGCTCCGCCCAACTCCGCGACGTACGGCGCGTTCTCGGTCGTGTACCGCTCGACGCGCGCCACACCGCCGGGCACCTGGGAGTACGGTGTGGTGCCCCACTGCTCGGTGTTGCCCCGCCCGTTCATCCAGGCGACCGCGGAGTCGAGCATCTCCAGGATGGCCGGTGCGTCGGCCGGGCCGCCGGGCCTGATGTGTATGCCACGTGTGGTGTCGTTCACGGCCAGAAGCTTAGGCATGTCCGGTGCCGTCCGGTCGCCGCCGCGGCCCGCGTGCCAGTGCGGCGGTCGAGGTCGTCCGGCGGGGGTCATTGGCGGCTGACCGTGCGCGTCACACCTGTGACGATCGTCGTCGCGAGGATCCAACCCGTGATGATCAAGGTGTACGCCAGCCACTGATGCGGGCCGTCGGGCGCGAACGCCGGCTCCTGGCCGAAGCTGATCACCGGCAGGAGCAGGTCGAGGGTGTAGAAGACGGGGTTGAAGTCGGGAGCCTCGTCCGCCTTGACCGGGCGCGGGTGCTCCAGGCCGTACGCGACCGATCCGACGGCCACGAGCGACAGCAGCCAGACGGCCGCGCGCAGCGGGCGGAAACCGTAGCCGACGGTGGCGTCCTGGACGTACCCCCACAGCCGCCCGTACCGGGTGAGCGTGGTGCGCCGGCGGCGCTGTTTGGCGAGTTGGACGAGCCGGGCGGCGTCGTCGTCACCGACGTGGCGGTAGGCGGCCGTCAACTGCTCGTAGCCGTGCGGCTCGTACCGCTCGCCGTCCCGTTCCAGCATCGGAAGGCGGCGTTCTGCGGGCTCGTGCGGGGCGAGCACGGTGTACGTGAGATTGCTGAGGAACACCTCGTCCGGCAGCATGTCCGCATCAAGGGTCAGTATCTCGATCTGGGAGCGCCGGAGATTGAGGGCGCCCTCGATGCGATCGCCCCAGCGCAGCCACAGTTCGCCGATGACGCAACTGCTCGCGCGCAGGGCCGTGCCTCCCGGATTCGACAAGTTCGCGTGCAGCAGGTCGAGCCGCCCCGATATGCGCGAGCCCCGCAGCTCGACCCGGCCCCGCGCCCGTATGCACCGGGCCCGCACATGGGCTCCCACATTGAGGTTCTGTGCGTCCAGTGCGATGCCGCCAGGGGCGTCGAACTCGGCGTCCTGCACGTTGATCCGCCCCGCGACGGACGCCCCGGTGAGCCGTACCTGTCCGTGCGCGCGCATCCCGGGCGCCCACATGTCGTCCCCGATCGCCGCCTGGTTGAGCTGGAGCACCGGCTCGGAGTCGTCCGGAGCCGTGAAGCGCGCGCGCTCCATGAACAGCGCCCCGGAGATCTGCGCCCCTCCGAGCCGCACCGGCCCCCGCACACGGCAGTCCGTCAGCCTCAGCACCCCGTCGACACGCAGGGTCGCCGCGGTGAGGCCCGGCAGATCGGAGTCGCTGAGGTTGAGCTGACGCAGTTGGGCTCCGTACAGGTGCGGGACCTCGTCGAACCGGCAGCGGCTCAGCCGGACGGCGGCGTCGACGGTGGCGTACCTCAGGTCCAGTACGCCGGTGACGCGCGCGCCCGCGATCTTGAGGGCGGCGATCTCCCCCTCCTCCTGCGGAGCCCTGAGCAGCAGCGCCCGCAGCATACTCGCCCGTACGGTCCGCTCGGCGCCCCACGAGTCGCCGGCTGCCGGACCGTCCTCGCTCTCGTCGGCGCGGAAGTCCACGGACGCGCCGCGCGGGAAAGCCCGCCATACGCGCGCCTCGGCCGGTGTCAGATCGTCGGGTTCGTTCACGCGGGGACTCTGACGTGGTGCGTTCCCGGTGTCAACTTCCTTACGGGGAAGGGGCATGCGGCCCAGTGGTCACCTGCCGTCCGTGTGGCTCGGGCGCGTGACCCCGTCGCCGGGACGGCCCGCGCCACCGGCCGGACTGCTGCGCGGGCCCTGGCCGCTCAGCGGCCCACCAGCAGGGTGACCAGGCGTTCCACCCGGTCCTCGGGCGAGGGGCTGCCGGGGGCGCGGGTCATCAGCAGGTGGTGCAGGGTGCCGACGAAGGCCAGGGCCGCCGCCGCAGTGTCGGTGTCGGCGGACACGCGGCCCAGGTTCTGTTCGGCGGCGAGATAGGCCGCGACCGCCGCCTCGATCACACCGAAACCCGGCGCGCCCTCCTCCCACGCGCGACGCGTGTGCGAGGAGGCCCCCGGCATGGTCAGGGCGAGTCCGACGACGCCCGGGTCGAGGGAGTTCAGGAGCGTCAGGGCGGCCGAGAGCAGGTTGTGCGCCACCGTGTCCTGCCCGGCGCGGGCGGGGAGGGTCTCCGTACGCCGCGCCGTCGCCGCGAAGCGGTCCAGCACCAGCTCGGCGACGAACGCGTCGAGTCCCGCGAAGTGCGTGTGCAGCACCCCCTTGCCGCAGCCGGCTTCCTCCGTGACCGCGCGGCTGGTCAGTGCGCCCGCTCCATCGCGTGCCACCACGCGTTCGGCGGCCGCGAAGAGGCGTTCGCGCAGGTCGGGAATGGCGACTCCACGGGGTGACATCGGCTCGCTCCAGAACAGACGGTGGACAGTATGGGCGCACGCCCATACTGTTTGGGCATACGCCCATTCTAACGGGAGGCCGACCGGCATGGAGCAGAACGAACGCGTCGGCAACAGCCGCCAGGCGCAGGCATGGAACGGGGAGGAGGGGAGTGCGTGGGCCCGCCACCAGGACCGCTGGGACGCGGTGAACGACGGCTTCAACCAGCGGTTGCTCGACGCCGCCGGCATCGGCGAACGTCACCGCGTACTGGACATCGGCTGCGGCGCCGGGCGCACCACCCGCCTGGCTGCCCGGCGGGCGCCGCGGGGCCGGGCCGTGGGTCTCGATCTCTCCGGCCCCATGCTGGAACGCGCCCGGGCCGCCTCGGCGCGGGAAGGGCTGGGCAACGTCGACTTCGTCCAGGGGGACGCCCAGGTCCACGCCCTCGCGCCCGGCGGCTTCGACTGTGCGGTCAGCCGCTTCGGGATCATGTTCTTCACCGACCCGACGGCCGCCTTCGGCAACATCGGCGGGTCTCTGCGGTCCGGCGGCCGTCTGGCGTTCGTCACCCCCGCCGCGGCCGCGGACAACGACTGGGCGGTGGTGATGGCCGAACTGTCCCGCGCCCTGCCCGAGGCGGACCCCGGGGACTTCGGCGTGACCGGCGCCCCCGGCATGTTCTCCCTGGCCGACCCCGACCGCACCCGAGCGGTTCTGGAGGCGGCCGGGTTCGCGGGGGTCGCCTGCGACCGGGTCGAGGCGTACGGGGACTGGGGGGCCGACGCGGCGCAGGCGGCGGACTTCCTGTCGACCACCGGTCCTGCGCAGCACGTGCTGGCCCGGGCGGCCACCGCGGAGCGGCGCGACGAGGCGCGGCACGCCTTGATCGACGTACTGCGCCCGTTCGAACGGGAAGGAGCGGTGCGACTGCGCGGTGCGGCGTGGCTGGTGACGGCCGAGCGCCCCTGACCGACCGGTTCGAACGTACGCACAGCGACTGCTCAGTACCGGTGGTTCCGGTGTCGGGGGCGGTCGGCTGATCGCCCTGCACTGCCGCTGCGGACGGCCGGCGGGCGGCCCGCAGCGTTGCGGGCGAGCGGTTTTCGGGGCCGAAAGGCCTGGTCAGCGGCTCACCCGTGCTATACGTGCGGAAACATTTGACACGAGGCAACGATTCTGTGGGACGCTGTGTGGACGCCAGCCTGGTCTGGTGGGAGGTCCCGCGCCGCCCTTGTTGGTCACGATCCGTGGCCGGGGCGCGGTACGGGTGGTCTTACTTGGCTGTGCACGGCACACGCCGTGCGCTTGACGGCACCGGTTCCACTGGTGGCCGTGATGGGCTCGACCCCTGGATTGAGGGGCGAACCGTGAAGGCATTCACCGTAACCGCCGAACAACACCCCGACCTGACCATGCTCACCGTCGCCGGGGAAATGGACCTGCAAACCATACCGGCGCTCGAGGAAGCAGCCCTCGTCGTCCCGCTCGGCGGCAAGACCCTGCACCTGGAGCTGTCGGGCGTGTCCTTCGTGGACTCCAGCGGCTTGAACCTGCTGCTGCGCCTGCGGCATCGCATGCGCTCGGACGGCGGTCATCTGGTGGTGTCCGGATTGCAGGAGCAGCCGGCGAGCCTGCTGCGCCTGACCGAGACCTACGAGCTGCTCACCGCGCCCGACAAGGCCGTACTCCCGTCGCCTCCCGTCCAGCGGCAGGCCTCCTCGCGCGTGTGACCCGGGCCCGGAACGCCGCCTCGTCCGGTGAGGTGGCGTCGGGCGAACGGCGTGCCGCCGAGGGCGAGCGCGGCGAAGGCGCAGGGCCTGCCGCCGCCGGTGAGGCTCGGCGGGAGACCGCGCGCACCGTTTTGACTTACCTATGAGGTCATACATATTATCGCGTCATGTCCGCTTCCAGCGCGTCCGCACGGGACGCAGACCGTGTGGCCTCCGGCCTCGCGGCCTGCCTGCCCGCGCTGAACCGCGCTCTTGAGCGGCAGGTGGGGCGCGACTTCCCGCACCCCAAGCCGCCCGAGGGGCAGCTCGCGCTCCTTCGCTTCGTCGCGGGGCGCGAGGGCGCCACGGTGCGCGAAGCCGCCGAGGCCCTGCTGATGAAGCCGAACAATGTCAGCGCCCTGGTCTCCCAGCTCACCGGGCGCGGACTCATCGAGCGCAGGCAGGACGCCTCCGACAAGCGGATCGCTCATCTGCACCTGACGCCGAAGGCCCGGCAGGAGATCGCCGAGGTGCGGCGCCTCGAAGGCGCTCACATCGCGCGCGCCCTGCGTTGCCTCACCGACGGTGAGATGGATGCTCTCGGCTCGGCCCTGGGCGCGCTCACGTCACTGACGCGCCACCTCCACTCCGCGACCGACTGATTCCGCGGCCCCTCCGTCGGAGGGGCGGCCGGTCCGCAGGCGCCCGGTTCCCGTGTGCCCGTGCTGTCCCGTGCCCCACGGCGAGCTCCCGTGCGACTGTCCGCCCTCCTGTGGCCCGGCATGCGTCGGGCTGCCCCGGTGCGCATCGGTCGTCATCTCCCCACTCCGCCACATGTCCACCAGGACTCTCGCGTCAGTAAGGCATTTCCATGTCATCCACGTCCGTGGAGCAGTCCCCGCTGTCCCCGTCCCCCCGTCCGGCGCCGTCCCGGCGAGCGGCGCCCGGCCGGCGGTCCAACCCCTGGCTGACCCTGATCGCAGTCGCCTTCGGCCTCTTCATGGTGCAACTCGACGCGTCCGTCGTCGCGATCGCCAACCCGGAGATCGGCCAGGACCTCAAGGCGTCCACGGCGGATCTGCAGTGGGTCACCAACTCCTACCTGCTCGCCCTGGCGGCCGCCCTGATCCTCGGCGGCAAGCTCGGCGACCGCTTCGGCCGGCGCACGTACTACCTGATCGGCGTCGCCGGCTTCACCGTCGCCTCGGTCGCCATCGGTCTGGCCGGATCGGTCGAGGGGGTCATCGCCTTCCGGGCGCTCCAGGGCTTCTTCGGCGCGCTGCTGCTGCCCAACACCCTCGGCCTCCTGCGTGCCGTCTTCCCGCCGAAGAAGTTCGGCATGGCGGTGGGCATCTGGGCCATGGTCTCGGCGGTCTCGACCGCGCTCGGCCCCATCGTCGGCGGCCTGCTCATCGAGCACGTCAACTGGGAGTCCGTCTTCTACATCAACGCCCCCATCGGCCTGCTCGCGCTCGCCTTCAGCGCGTACGTACTCCCCGAGTCCAGGAACGCGGCAGATCAGCAGCGCTTCGACATCCCCGGAGTCGTGCTTCTGGCGCTCGGCCTGCTCTGTGTGATCTTCGGCGTCGTCAAGGGCGAGACGTGGGGCTGGACGTCCGCCGGCACGCTCTGCGCCGTCGCCGCCGGTGTCGTGCTGCTCCTGGTCTTCGGCTGGTACGAGCCCCGGGTCGCGCACCCGCTGCTGCCGATGCGGCTGTTCCGCAACCGGGCGCTTACCACCGGCACGCTGGTCACGGCGCTCAACTTCTTCGTCATGCTGGGCGTGATCTTCTTCGTGATGCTGTACCTGCAGAACGTACGCGGTTTCACGCCCGTCGAGGCCGGCGTCCGTACGCTCCCGCTCAGCCTGGCCTCCCTGGTCGCCTCGCCGCTGGGGGCCGCGCTGACGGGACGCTTCGGGGCCCGGCTCACCATGCCGCTGGGCATGCTGCTCCAGGCCGGTGCCACCTTCGGCATGCTCGGCTGGGACACCGATTCCTCCTACGCCACGATGTGGCCGCCGTTCATCGCGCTCGGCCTGGGCGTCGGCATGGTGATGGCGGCCTCCTCCGACGCGATCGTCGGCAACGCGCCGGTGAAGGACGGCGGTGTGGCGGGTGGCCTGCAGGCCACCGCGCTGCAGATCGGCGGTGCGCTCGGCACTTCCGTACTGGTCTCTCTGATCAGCAGCAGGGTGGGCTCGACCCTCACCGGTGAACTGACCGGCGCCGGAGTCCCCCACGCCATGGCCGAGGGCCTCAAGGAGGCCGAGGACGCGGTGGCGATGGGCGTGGCCCCCGTCTCCGGCGACATGCCCGCCCAGCTCAGGGCAGCGGTCGTCGAGGGCAGTGGCCAGGCGTTCATGAACGGCGTGCACACCGCCGTGGCCGTCACCGGGGTCCTGTGCCTCGTGGGCGCCGTGCTCGCCGCCATCGGCATCCGGCGTACGCCGCACGACCCGGAGGCCACCACCGCGCCGACGCGGTGACCGGCTCCCGGGCACGTCGGTGAGTCGGCGTACGGTTCCGCTGCCGGGGGCTGTCATGCCCTCCGGCAGCGGCATGTTTCCCCCGGCGCCGCCATCCGAACGGTCGCCGAACCGCTGCGGGGACGGGGCCCGCCAAGCCCGTCGCGCTGCGGCCGGTCACCGTCCGGCCGACGATGACGACACGGTCACTACGGCCCGACGGCAGGCACTGTCGAGGCTGCCCGCCACTCGCGGGAGCCGGTGGCCGCCGGCCGCGCGCCCGTCCTGGCCGTCCCGCGTCCGCGCCGGCGGAGCGGTGAAACGGCGCCGGTAGGGTGCGGTTGTGGACACGGAGTCAGGAAACGAGATGGTCGCCGTCCCGCCGGGACGAGTGACGCTGTCCGACCGGCGGACGCAGCGCACTTGGACCGTCGAGGTCGCCCCGTTCCGCATGTCGGCGTTCCCCGTCACGCAGTCCTGGTACGCGGACGTCACCGGCCGGCGGCCGAGCGCCGCCCGGGGCGAGCTGCTGCCCGTCGAGGGCGTCTCGTGGTGGGACGCGGCCGACTTCTGCAACGCCTTGTCCCGGTGCCAGGGGCTGCGGCCCGCGTACCACCTGCGCGCCGACACCGAAACGGCGGAATGGGACACCACTTCGGACGGGTACCGGCTGCCGACCGAGGCCGAATGGGAGCACGCCTGCCGTGCGGGCACCACCGGCCCGCGGTACGGCGAGCTCGACGAGGTCGCGTGGTACCAGGGCAACGCCGAGGCGCGGATCCACGAGGTCGGCGGCAAGCAGCCCAACGCCTGGGGTCTGTACGACATGCTCGGCAACGTGTGGGAGTGGTGCTGGGACGTCTACGACGCCGAGGTGTACGGCACGTACCGGGTGCTGCGCGGCGGCGGATGGGCCGACGAGCACTGGAGCTGCCGGGCGTCGGTGCGGCGGCGAAGCCACCCGACCTTCCGGATCGACGACGTGGGAACGCGCGTCGTGCGCTCCTCGCCGCCGCCCTGACGGCCGCCCGCGGAGACGGCCGGCACGCCCTCACGCGAGGGGCGGAACACGTGGCGGCGGGAACACGTAGCGGCGGGAACACGTAGCGGTGGACGCGGCCCCCGGTAGCCGTCACCGCTGACGGGCCCCGTCCGCCGGTCACGCCTGCGGTGTCCAGCGCTGCGACGCATCGTCCGCGCACGTCTGCGTCACCAGGCCGCTGCTCATGCCGAGCCCCGCGCGTCAACGCCGCCGGGTTGGCGCCGACTTGACCGTGCCGCCATGTTTCCCTTTCCGGTGCCGGCCGAGGATGAGCTTCGGCCGTACGCGTCTGCGCCCGGTGTTCCCTCCCCCCGGCCAGCGGGGGAGGGAATACCGGGCGCGGGTCGTCCCGGCTCAGGCGCGGGCCGGCGTCTGTCCGGCCGGCGCGTGCTCGGCCGCGAGCGCCCCGGCGTCGCCGGTGGAGCGCGAGCCCGTACCCGGCCGAGATGACCAGCGCGCCGAGGATCAGCGCGGACTTGGGACCGCGTGCGTTGATCAGCTTCCCGCCGACCGGAGAGACGATCATCATCGTCACGCCGCCGGGCGGTCCGTCAGTCCTCCACCCCGGCCGGGACGTCGACGCCGACCGGGCCGTTCACCCCGGCCGGCGTCCTGGCACAGAGGTACGGACGCGCCAGCAGCAGCCCGGTGGCGGTCATGACGATGCCGCAGTAGACGGGTGCGAGATGGATGAAGTCGGTGTAGTGGATGGCTCCGTGCACCACGACGGCAGGCAGGAAGCCGGCGGCCGCCGCCGCGCCCAAGGTCCAGAACACCCAGCTCTCACCCCGCCGCCAGCCCCACGCGCTGAGCAGCGTGATCGCCACCGCGGCGGCCATCAGGGCGCCGCCGAACCCCGCGCGGTCATGCGCGACGAACGGCACGAGCCGTGGATTGACGGCTTCCAGCATCTGCGCGCTGGTGCCCAGGAAGGTCAGGTCGCTCGGCACGAAGACACCGGTCAGACCGACCACCGAGATCACCGCTCCGCCGGCGAACAGCCCCGCTCCCGTGACGATGAGCAGCAGTTGCCCGGCCAGCGCTCTTCGTCGCTCCGGCTCCGGCCCCTCGGGCGCGAGACGCCACCGGGGTACGTGCGGGGTGCGGCGGACCCCGGCCACGAACATCGGGAACAGCACGACGACGGTGGCCGTGTGGAGGGGTTCCACGTAGCCGATGGCCAGGAAGTAGAAGAGGGTGGGGAAGCCGATCGCCCCCGACAGCAGGTACACCTCACGCGCCCACGGCCACCCGCGCCTGATGCCGCCGACGGCGAGACCGGTGTAGAGGGCGCCGATCGCCACCATCGTGCCGGCCATGGTGATCCGGTCGTGCTGGAGGAAGTGCACGAGGTGATGGTTGGCGGCGTGCAGTTCGTGCAGCGTCATGCCGAGGTAGTCGCGGTCGTACCAGAGCAGCACCGGCCCGAGCGTGATCGCAGCGGCGCCCAGTCCGGCTCCCGTCATGCCGAGCCCGACGAGCAGCGCCCACCACCAGGCGGGCCAACGCCGGGGGTTGCGGCCCGCGTCCCGGAGGGCCGGAGCGGGCGAGGTGGGCGTGGCCGTCTCGGTGACCCGCGCGAACCAGCCGGGTCCGGCCGCGACGAGCACCCCCGGCCGGGCGAGCACGACGGCGCCCGGCTCTTCGAGCGCGGCGGCCGCGGCGGTGACCGACGGGTCCGACACACGGACGACGTGCGGGTCGTCGCCGGTGAACCCGTCGACATGGGGTCTGAGGGCGGCCTCGGCCGCCGCGTCGCAGGCGCCGACGACCAAGGGGACCGTACGGCCGTCGGCGGCCTCGCGCACGGTCCGCGCGTCGGCCGCCGAGACGGGCGAAACCTCGACGACACCGGCCCCGAGCGGTGGCATGGCCCGTACCGCTTCACGGGCGAGCGACGGCGGCACGGATATGCCCAGACGTACGGTCACGGGCACCCCCGCGACCTCGCCGCCGAGCCGCTGCGGCGGATGGCGGTGGCCGAAGCCCCGGGCGATCAGCCGTGCGCCGGCGGGACGCGACCCGATCGATGCCAGCAGGCGCAGCGCGGTGCGCTGCGAACGGCGCCGGCCGAGGACGGCCGCGGCCGCGCCGCGCAGGGGGTGATACGTCCAGTCCGGCATCAGCGGCCGCCGCTGTCCGTCGCATCGCCCTGGTGACCCGGCGCGGTCCAGCCGAGCACCGGCGTCATGGATCGCAGCGTCATCCGCGTCGGCACGAGCCGGGCCGCCGTGTCGCGCAGCAGCACCGCCGGGGGCCACGAGAGCTGCCCGACCGCGCCCAGCCGGGCGGAGCGACGCGTGATCGCCCGGGTCCTCGGGCGACGCAGCCGGTCGTACGAGCGGAGCGCGGCGGTCACGTCCGGGGTCTCGTCGAGGCAGTGGGCGAGGGTGACCGCGTCCTCCAGCGCCTGGCACGCGCCCTGACCCAGGTTCGGCGTCATGGCATGGGCGGCGTCGCCCAGCAGCGCCACCCGGCCGTGGACGAAGGAGGTCAGCGGCGGCAGGTCGTACAGGTCGTGGCGGAGCACCGCCTCCGCCGGGACGGCCGCCAGCAGGCCGGGGACGGGATCCGGCCAGGACCCGAAGCGGCGCACCAGCTCCGCGTACTCGGAGGTGCGGGAGGCGGTTCCTTCCGGCAGCGACGCTGTCGCGAAGCAGTACGCCCGCCCGCCGGGCAGCGCCGTGTAACCGAACCTCTCCCCGCGCCCCCAGGTCGCCGCGCCTTCGGAGGGCGGCGCTGCGAGGGGCTCGGTGACCATGCGCCAGGCGGTGTAACCGGCGTACCGGGGGCCCGCCGCGTCCGGCCACAGGTCGCGGCGGACCGTACTGCGCAACCCGTCGGCGCCGACGACGAGGTCGGGCCGGGACCCGCCCCCGTGGTGGTCGACGACGGGACGGAGGTCCACGCGGTCCGGCCGGGGCTCGCCCCTGTGGTCATCGACGGTCGGGCTGCGGCCGTCGGCGCGTACGGAGGTCACCTCGCTGCCGGGCCGCAGGCACTCGGCGGGGAGCGCCTCGGCGAGTACCCGCAGCAGGTCGGCCCGGTGCAGGACGACCAGGGGATGGCCGAAACGGCGCGCCAGCTCCGCGGTGTGCGTACGGGACAGCCAGCGGCCCCTGCGGTCGCGTACGCCGCCCGAGGTCTCGACGGCGCCGAGTGCCCGTACGGTGCCGGCGAGGCCGAGCGCTTCGAGGGCGTGCAAGGCGTTCGGCCACAGGGAGATGCCTGCGCCGATCTCGGTGAACTCAGGGGCTCGTTCCAGTACTTCGACGCGCCAGCCACGGCGATGGAGGGCGACGGCTGCCGCGAGGCCGCCGATTCCGCCGCCGACGATGGTCACGGCGCGCTGCGGCATGGTTCCTCGCTCTTGGTTCGGGGGCGCCGCCCCCGGTCGAGCGGCCGTCGGTCCGGGGCCCGAAAGGCGTACGGCGCGGCCCAGGTCTGAGCGGCGCCTCATAGCAACATGTCGACAGCGGCCTGTCAACGTGCCGCCGCACCAATGACCGCGAGGGAGAGGGTCTCGGCGTCGACCACAGAAGGCGGAGTGTTTTTCTTGATCGCTCCGCTCGGCTGGACGCAGAGATCTATGACGGCAACGACCAGTCGGCATCCGACCGCCGGGGAGGGGCAAGGGCTACCAGCGGATGCTGGCTGACATCCAGAGTGGCCACATTGACGCGGTGATCAAGGGTTCTCCCGCCCTTTAGGCCACGGCTCAGCCTGCTCGCGCGTGCACGACCCCAGGCATCCTCCTGGCGGCCCGCGCTCAGCCCAACAGGTTTGGTGCGTCACGAAGCACGGACGCCCGTTGGATGAAAGCACTAAAGCGGCACGTACGGCACTGGAGGACGAGGGCCACGGACCTAGCTCAACGGCAGCACCGCAAGCATGACGGCATACACCGGAGAGTCCGGGAAGGGCTGGCGCTGCCCGACCTTGCTGAAGCCCCAGCGCTCGTACAGCGCCTGGACCCTCGGGTGCTTTACGTCCACCAGGAGTACCGCGAGGTCCTCGTCCCGGCCCTCGAAGAGCGCCCGGGTCAGCAGCTCCGCAACACCCCTCTTGCGCCACTTCGGGACGATGGCCAACTCGGAGTATGAGAACGTCTGGCTCTTCTCCGGAGCGGGGTCGAGGTGCTCGCGCCACCACTCGCGCTCGGGAACCGCCGGAGCTCCGTACGCGAAGCCCACCGGTTCCATACCGTCATAGGCGATCACACAGGCGAAGTCCGGGTTGCCGCCCCAGTGATCCACGAACCAGGGAAACTTCTTCTTGAACTCGTCGTCCCGGTCCGCGCCTTGCGCTTCGGCGTGCAGGTCGATCAACGTCTGACGGATCTGCGGCAAGTCTTCATGGGTGAAGTGTCGGACGTCCAGGTCGGCGGCGATCAAGCTCGGCTCCATTCGGATCGGTAGCGGTCTCCCCACTCTCGCGCCACGGTGGCACTCGGAGCTAAGGCGATCAAGTCCCTGTAGTAGTCGCCAAGGAGAGACCTCATACGGCCGGGGATGGGGTTGCCCGCCATCAGTTCGAAGACCGTCGAGGCCGTGGAGCACGCCTGGTCGATGTCCCGCTGGTGAAGCTGGGCGAGGGCGAGCCGTGCGGTGGCCAAGGCGCGGTTGCGTCGAAACTGGTCAGGGATGGCGGACAGGGCCTGGTGAGAGGCGGCCTCGGCTTCCGCCGCGTCCCCGATCCGGTCCCGGACGATGGCCGTGATGGCGACCAACTCAGCGGGCCCGTAGAAGGTCACCCAGCTCGGTCGGGGTTCGTCGAAGGACGCCTTGCCCATGGCCTCTTCGGCATACCCGAGGGAGCGCAGGGCGGCCTTCCGGTCGCCCAGGTTCGAGTAGCCGAGGGCCGTACGAGCGTGGGCCAGGGAGCCGTACAGCGGGTCTCGCCGGGCGATGGCCGTCGCCTGTGCCGCATACCCGGAGTCCACAGCCTGTGTGTACTGATCTCGATGGTGGGCGAGCATCGCGTAGGAGTTCCAGACCCTCAGCTCTGCGACGGCATCCTTGGCCATCCCCGCCAGGTACAGCGCACGGTCCAGATGGCGCTGGGCGCGGTCGAGCCGGCGGGCGTCGATGGCGGACCAGGCAGCCGTTGCGGTGTAGTCGGCGGCCACGCTGAACAGCCGTTGCCGGATGCGCTGTGAAGCCGCCTGCTTTTGCCTTTCCAGGGCTTCCATGGCCCCCGAGAGGGCTGCTCGCTCCAGGCCCTCGTGGCCGCCCCGCGAGGCATCCAGGGCCATGAGGGCATCCAGCCCGCTGCGGAGCCGGATCACGTCCGATGAGCCGACAGCGGTCGGTCGGTTCACGAGTCCAGGGGCGACGACAGCGGCCGTCGTGCCGGTGGACGCGGTGAGGAAGTCACGTCGCCGCACGGGGTGCTCCGGTGTGGTGGAGGGACTGCGTCTGCCCGCAGGTGGGCTGAAGCCCAGCTCAAGGGCGGTACATCCGAATACTGCCTCTAACGCCGCACGTTGCCGAGGGTGAGGCCAGGCCGTTTTTCCGGTCAGCCAGTTGCGGACGGTCCGGTCGCTCACGGTTCCCTCGTGGCGGAGTGACCGCAGGTGGGCGTTGACGGCGTCGGCCAACTCGGCTTGGGTGTAGCCGCATTCTTGCAAGGCGCTGTAGAGGCTCTCATTCCCCGGCACGTACCCACGGTAGCGATTCGCTCCACCTCCGCAGGACGAGACGACCGGAAATTTCCGGTTGGGCCCAAGGCACGCCTCCGGCACTTTTCCTCCCGCCGGACGGCCAGGAGTCGTTGACTCAGTGGAGGCCGCACACTTCGCACCCATTGAGGTCCTGATGACGGTGACTACTACGCCACGCCCTACAGGGCACCCCGGCTACTCCCAGACGCTTCCCCGCGAGCCGGAGAGTGCCTCTGTGGCCCGCCAGTTGGCTCGTACCGCGCTGGCGGCGTGGGGCCAGGAGGAGCTCGTAGAGGACGCCGTGCTGATCATCACCGAGCTGGTCTCCAACGCGGTCGACCACGCCCGCATCGGCTCGATCAGGATCCTCGTCTCCCAGCCCTGTGAGACGTTCATCCACATCGGTGTCGTGGACCGGTCGAAGGCCATGCCGCTCATGCGGCCAGACGCCAACGGCGACCAGCTCCGCGGCCGTGGCCTCCTGATGATCGACGCCCTGACCGACCGCTGGGGAACGGACCTGTATCCCTGGGGCAAACAGGTCTGGGGCGAGCTGAATTGCAACGGCCCCGCGGACTCCCGTCCATCTGGGCGGGTATCCACAACACCCGAAAAGGAGACTCACATGAGTGACAGCGGAAAGCACGGCGGTCAGCCCTCCGACAAGCCTTGGACTCCCCCGAGCCCCTCGGAGCCGAGCCCTGACGGGTCGGGGCCGAAGAAGTGATCCCGACGCGAGCGCAAGAAGGCCACGCCGCCCTCGTCCGGTTACTGGACGAGCAGGGGCTCCTGAGCCCCACCTGGCGTCGGGTGTGGGAGAAGCTCCCCCGTCACCATTTCATCCCGCAGGAGATCTGGCGCCAGCGTCCGGACGGGTGTGAGCCCGTCACGACGTACGAGGACTGGTGCGATCTCGTCAGCAGCGACGAACCGGTGATCATCCAGGTGGACGACGGAAACGAGGACGGGCCCGGTGTGGCCACGTCCTCGAACTCCATGCCCTCCATGGTCGCCAGGATGCTCGGGCTCCTCCAGGTCAAGAACCACGACCGTGTCCTCGAGATCGGCACCGCTTCCGGTTACGTGGCGGCTCTGCTGGCCGAGCGCCTCGGGGACCGCAATGTCTACAGCGTCGAGATCGACCCGCTCCTGGCCGCCATGGCGACCAACCACCTGCGGCCCCTCGGTTACACGCCGAATCTCCGCCTCGGTGACGGAGAGCTGGGGTGGCCGGAGGAGGCACCGTTCGACCGGCTCATCTCTACTTGCTCGCTCCGGCACGTGCCGTACGCGTTCGTGGAGCAGGTCCGGCGCGGAGGCATCATCGTCGCCCCGCTGTACCGCGACTTCTGGAGCGGCGCCCTGGTCCAGCTCACCGTCCAGACCGACGGCCGGGCCTGGGGCCACTTCCAAGGCGGAGCTTCCTACATGCCCATGAGGTCGCACCGGGCAACGGCGACCGTGGAGGTCGACTCCTCCACCGCCCGCTCCCGGACAGCCGGCCTGGACCCCGAGGAACTGCTGTCCTTGGGCTTCGCCCTGTACGCCGGGGCCCGCCTGCCGGGCGTCTGGATGCAGCACTCCCGGACCGGGGACACCGTGAAGGTCTGGGCTCGTGGCGAGGACGGATCGGCGACGTCCATGGCGAAGGGGGAGGACGTGTGGCAGTACGGTCCGCGTGACCTGTGGACGGAGATCGAGGCCGTGCACCGCGAGTACGTAGCCCTCGGCCGACCTGACGCCCAGAGCTTCGGCCTCACGGTCACGGCCGAGGGCCAGCAGGTCTGGATGCACCACCCGGGGGCGACCGTGGCCCCCATGGCGAGCGGTACTTACCGCTGATCTCCCTCGTTGAGCCGAGGCCACTTGATCCCAGGAGGCTCACCCGGTTCAGCGAGGTGCAGAGAGCCCCGACTGTCCTCGGACGGTCGGGGCTCTGTCGGCGTCACCGTCAGGTCCTTGAGGAATAGCCCTCAGTAGCTTCCCCTGGCTGAGCAGCCTGACGAACCGAGAGCCCACGCGACCCGCAGATCAGCAAGCGATAGTCTCCACCGACAGCTTGGCGGTCGGCTGCGAAGTCCCTCGGGCGTGATCATCCTGCCAGGTGTCCGAGGTTCTTTCTGGGCAACCGGCGGTGTGCCGGTCGGCGCGGTCGAGCACTATGGGCCGGCTCCGGCAGGAACACACACCGCAGACAAGCGCGCGCCCTCGCCACGTCAGATTCATCCGCCGGGACCCGCCAGGGTGGCGTCCGTCCCGCGTCCGGTTTCAGGCCATGGCCCGGCTCGCGGCGGCGATGAGAGCGTCGGTCGCCGCTATGGCGGCCTCGCGGCGGGCGGCCAGCACGGTGTGGTCGGCGGCGTTCCGCAGGTTGAACGCGGTGTTGGCTGCGTGCCGGGCCGGTTCCGCGAGCGATTGTTCGAGGACGGAGACCGCGACCAGCGGGGCGGTCACGGCCGAGCGTGTGGCGTGGGAGGCCAAGCGGGCGGCTTGGACGGCCTCCTCGGCGGCGCCGTCCAGGCGCAGGGCTTCGCGATGCCACACGGCCCGCCGGTGGTCGCCCAGGGCAGCCACCAGTTCGCCCAGCGATCTGCGCAACGCGTCGGCACGCTGGTCGGCGCGAGCGGCGCTTTGAGCAATACGCGCGCTTTTGATCTGCAACAGCCCTGTGAGCCCGCCCCCGAGCAGCGTGCCGACCACGGCGATGACGCTGGGCCACATGGCAGGTCCTTCCCTGGGAGCGGTGACGAGGTGCGGACGGTCGCAGCCGCCCCAGTAACGCTGGGTTCGGGCGCAGTGTACGGAGTAGAACACCGAGCGGGGCGGGCTTCCGGCCACGTTCCGGCGGGCGGGAGGCGTCCCATCACAGGTACGTTCGGTACGTCCTGCACCTTTGATGCGCAGGTCCGGTCGCACATGAACCTGTGCATCCATGGCTGAACTCTTCGCCTTGCTGAATGTCCGGCGTGAGGGGAAGCTGGGAGCGTGACCAACCGGACGTATCACGGTGATGCGCTGCTCGTCGCGGGTCGGCTTCAGCTGCCCGTCGAGGCAGATCTGGTGGCCCTCGGTCCCGACCTCGAAGAGTGGCGCGGCATGCTGCGCGGTGTTCCGACGAACCGGATCTTCGATCTTCACGACAGCGAGAATCTGCGCCTCCAGCTGCCGGGCGGCGAAGAGCGTCAGGTGCATGAAGAACGAGTCAGTCATGCGCACGAGAGCGAGTTCACCACGGTCCCGATCTCGGGAGACGGCGCGCCGCCGTTCTGAGCGCAGGCGAACGGGCGGCCGGGCCCCGCAGTGACGTTCGCGTACAGCGCCACCCCCCCTGACCCGCCGTGCCCCCAGGTCGAAGGGCGCCCTCGCCCCGCGTTCACACACCCCCACCCTCCTCGGCGGTGACAGGGGCAGCCGGGCCGAGCATCCCGGGGATGTCGAGGAGCGTGAGGAACGCGGTCGCCGCGGGCGTGCGGCTGCCACGGCTCCAGATGACGTATTCGGCGCGGGCCGGCGCGTCAGTGACCTCGACGGTGACGACGCCGGTGAGCTGCGGCACGTATGCCGAAGGGAGCATCGCGATGCCGAGGCCCTGCCCGACGAGTCTGGCCAGGTAGTCCGCGTTGGTCACTTCGTAGGCGACGTCGCGGCCCAGGCCGGCTGCTGAGAAGGCCTGGTCGGACTGGACCCGCCCGGCGGTCCCGGCGGGCAGGTCCACGAACACCTCCGAGGAGAGCCTGCGCAGGTCGACCTCTCGTTCGGTGGCCAAGGGGTGGTCCGGAGCGACCACGGCGACGAGGCGGTCGCGGGCGAGTTCGTGGGCGGCGACCCCCCTCGGGCGCCCTGTGGTCGGAAGCCCCAGGAACGCCACGTCGACCGCGCCCTGCTCCACCTGCTCGGCGAGTTCCTCGCTCGCGCCCACCCGCAGGCCGATGCGTACGTGCGGGTACTGCTCGCGGAAGTCGCGCAGCGCCCCCGGTACATCGACCGCGGCGACGGTCGGGATCAGGCCCACGGACAGCTTTCCGCGCACCTCCCCGACAGCCGCGGCGACCTCGGCGGCCGCCCGGTCGGCGGCGTTAAGACACTGTCGTGCCGAGGGGAGGAACGCCGCTCCGGCCGGTGTCAACCGCACCCGGCGGCTGGTGCGCTCGAAGAGTCGCGCGCCCAGTTCCCTTTCCAGGCGCGCGATCTGGTGGCTGAGGGCGGACTGGACGACCAGGCAACGTTCGGCGGCCCGCGTGAAGCTGTTCGTCTCGGCGACGGCCAAGACGTAGCGCATTTGCTGGAGTTCCATGGGGCCATGTTCCATCGCGATCCGTGATTGCTGGGATGACAAGCATGTGTTGGACTCATCGATCGGCCCACCATGAAACTGCGGGCATGACGAATTCGGCGGTACAGCGGGCCTCCACCGGAGCCGGCAGCGGCCTTCCCGGCGGCAGCTGGCCCAGCACACTCTTGACGGCGCTCGCTCCCGCGGCATGGGGCACGACCTATGTCGTCACCACCGAACTCCTGCCCCAGGGGCACCCGTTGTTCGCCGGTCTCCTCCGCGCACTGCCCGCCGGCCTGATCGCGCTGGCGATCTCCCGGACGCTGCCGAGCGGGGTGTGGTGGGGGAGAGGCGCGGTGCTCGGCGTGCTGAACATCGGCATGCTGTTCCCGCTCCTGTTCGTCGCGGCCGAACGCCTGCCGGGGGGCGTGGCCGGCACGCTCGCAGCAGCCCAGCCGCTCGTCGTCGCCGTCCTGGCCGTGATGCTCCTCCGCGAACCCTTCTCCGCCTGGCGCCTGGCGTGGGGGCTGACCGGCGTGCTCGGCGTCGGCCTGGTGGTGATCGGACCGGACGCGGCCCTCGACGTCGCCGGGATCGTGGCGGGCCTCGGCAGCGCGGCGACCATGGCGCTCGGCGTGACGCTCACCAAGCGGTGGGGACGTCCCGCCGAGGTCGGCCCCACCGCCTTCGCCGGGTGGCAACTCACCGCGGGCGGCCTGTTCCTGCTGCCGGTGACCGTGGTGTTCGAGGGATCGCCTCCCGCGGTGGACACGGCTGGTGCCGTCGGGTACCTCTGGCTGGGCCTGGTAGGGGGACTGATCTCGTTCGTACTGTGGTTCCGGGGTGTCACCACACTGCCCGTCGCCTCCGTCGCGGTGCTCGTCCTGCTCTCACCGCTGGTCGCCGCGGTGCTCGGAGCCGTTCTGCTCGGCCAGACACTCGGCCCGGTGCAACTCGCCGGGTTCGGCCTCGCCCTCGCGGCGATCGTCGCCGGCCAACTGCCCGCACCCTCCAGCCCGGTGAGACGACAACGCCCGGACGGTTCATGGCTCAGGAGTGCTTCGACAGGACGCCGGGGAGCCTGTGCGGGCACCAGGCGGGATGTGAGAGACCGCCGATGTGGCCACCAAGATCTCGAAACGGGCCCCGGTGACCCGCGGTGTACGGACAATTGAAGATCAGCCGGGCACGGAGTGGGCCACTGCCCCGCGCGTAGGAATCCGGCGATGTGGTGAGATGGGAGACAAGTCATGCGTACGCGTATAGGTGTCTACGTCGCACACCCGCGGCCGGGGAGCTTCAATCATGCCGTGTTCGACGCCGTGGTGGAGGAGCTGCGCGGGCGGGGATGTGACGTAGTGGCGCACGATCTGTGCGCCGAAGGGTTCGCACCGCTCCTGTCGGCCGACGAGACGGGGACGGTCCGGCCGGCGTCACGATCCCACGACGAACAGGTGGCGTCGCACCGGGACGAGGTGGCGACTCTCGACGCCATGGTGTTCGTCCACCCGAACTGGTGGGGCATGCCACCGGCTGTACTCGCCGGCTGGATGCAGCGCGTGTTCGTGCCCGGCGTCGCCTACAAACTCGGTACTGCCGAGGGCGAGCCCACGGGGCTCCTGAAAGCCGGCAAGGCCCTCGTCCTGAACACCTCCGACACCCCTGCCGAGCGTGAAGAGACCGAGTTCGGGGACCCGCTGCACAGCATCTGGTCGGCGTGCGTTCTGCCGTACGTGGGGGTCACCGACGTACGCCGGGTCGTCTTCCGCACTGTCGCGGACTCGGACGACCAACAACGTGCGGTGTGGCTCAAGGAGGCACGTCGGCAGGCGAGTTCACTACTCGGCTGAGCCGGGGCGTACTGGGAGGCCGCGCCCGGTCGCCGGGGCTCGTTCCCGCGCGGGACAGCCGGTAGCAGCCGCAGTGTCCGGGCAGGCAAGCGGGGACGCGCGGCCGGTCGTACCCGGTCGCGCGTCCCCGGAACCGTGCGTGCCATGCACGCACACATCGCTCAAGTCATACTCACGTCCGCCCGGCGGCGGTCAGCGCCTGAAGGTGTCCTTCGACCTCTCCTTGGTGGCGCGGGCCTCGCCGCGAGCTTGCAGGGCAGCACCCTTGGCGGCGGTGGTCTCCTTGCCCGCCGCGTGGGCCACCTTCCTCACGGCCTTCCCGACAACCTGCTCGGCCTTGGCCTTGGCTTTCTCTCCGGCACTCATGTCGGTCCTCTCGTAGGTGCTCATCCATGCGCCTGCCCCTGACGTCGCCGCGGAAACTGGCACCGCCGGCATGGCGTGCGTCGCGCCGGCTCGCACGCCATGCGCGCCAGTGCTTCCCGGGTCCTCGCGTGGAAGCGCGCCTTTCCCGCCGCCATACTCGAAGGACAGGACGGACGCGCAGGGCTGCGAGAGGCGGGACCCGCGATGCCGGCTCCAGGAAGCGACCGGTACGGCGAGCGGATGTTCCGCCCGCAGGAAACCGGGGAAGACGACCGGATCGATCTCGGGGCCCTGGCGTACGACGACGTGACCTTCGCGCGGCTGCGGGAGCTGGGCGTCGGGCCGGGCTGGAACTGCCTTGACGTGGGTGCCGGAACCGGCACGATCGCCCGACGCCTCCTGCGCGGAGCAGGGGCGGCACGGGTGCTCGCCGTCGACCGCGACGTCCGCTTCCTGACCGCCGACCCGGTGCCGGGGCTGGAGGTCGCGACGCTGGACATCACAGCGCCGGACTTCGCCCCGGGGCTGTTCGACCTCGTGCACGCCCGCTTCGTACTGATGCACCTGCCGGATCCGGAAACGATGATCTCCCGGCTGGCTGCGCTGGTGGCCCCCGGCGGCGTACTCGTGCTCAGTGACGCCATCGACCTGACCACCGCCGTCGAGCCGCCGGCCCCGTACACCCGCGTCATGCGAGCCATGTGGGAAGGACTACGCGCGACGATCGGCACCGACGTGTCCTGGGTTCCGAGGTATCCGCAGCTCCTGCGGAGCGCGGGCCTGCGGTCCGTAGCGGCGGAGGTGTACGTTCCTCCACTCGTCCCGGGCAGCCCCATCAGCCGCTTCTGGGCCGACACCTGGCAACGCGCCCGCGAGGCGATGGTCGCCACCGGCCTGCTGGACGACGGCGGACTCGACGAGGCCGTCCAGGGTCTGGCCACGCCCGACTGGGCAGGCCTGTCGCCCGGGATGATCACCGTGTGGGGCCGTCACCCGGCGGAGCCTCCGCCGGAGCCCGCACATCGGCCTGCGGGCCCCTGAGACGCCCCAAAGGGCGCCCGCCGCACCCCGGGGAGGTGCGTCGGCGGTCACGCAGATGCGGAAGAGAGGCGTCTGGGGTCACGCAGACGTGGAAGAGGGGCGTCAGCGGTCACGCCGACGCCCCGCCCCACCGAGGTCTACTCGTCGATCGCCGCTCCGAACCGCGCGTTGGACACCGGCGCCCCGAGGCGTGCACCGTCGTAGGTCCACGTGCCCTGCGCGACCAGGCCCGATGACGACGTGGGCAGAACCCACAGGAAGCCGTCGTCGGTGTTCTCGCCCGGCGCCGCCGCCAGCAACCCGAAGCGGCCGTCCTTGTTGGCGTCGATCAGCCGCACCTGGCCACCCCAGCGGTCCGAGGTCTCCGCCGCGCCGGGGATGTCGGGGTGGTTCTGGTCGAAGCTGCGTGCTCCGTTCGCCGTCAGCCCGCCCGGTGCGCCGCGCAGCGCCCAGACCGCGCCCGCGTTGGAGACGGAGCCGATGTCCTCCCCGGGTGCGCCGACGGCGAGGTCCGGCATGCCGTCGCCGTCGGTGTCGCCGGAGGACATCTCGGCGCCCCACTGGTCGCCCGGCTCGGCCGTTCCCGGGACTCCGGGGGAGTCCTGCGTCCATGTCTGCGCGGCGGTCGGGTCGAGGCCGGAGAGGTCGCCCCGGCCCAGGTACACGGAGACGGATCCGCCGACGGGCGAACCCGCGCCCGTGTCGCCGATGGCCAGGTCGTCCTGTCCGTCCCGGTTGAAGTCACTGGAGACGACGGCCGGACCGCCTTCGAACGAGCCGCCGTCCCCGAGCTCCTCGACGCCGGGGGCGCCGTGCAGGACCTGGGTGGCACCGATGCCCGGCTGGTCGCCGGTGGTCACCCCGGAGATCGCCAGGTCCGCCCAGCTGTCCTCGTTGTAGTTGCCGTGGCTCAGGCTGCGGAAGGCGAAGCCGGTCCCCGGCGGGGCCACATCCCGCGCCCGGACGGTCCTGTCCACCTGCCGCAGCCGCTGGGCCGTCGTCGCCGCGGGCGGGGCGGTGAAGAACAGCAGGGAGTCGTTCTCCACGACGGCGATGCTGTCGCGCAGGTTGGCGTCGGGGTCCGCCGGGTCGGGGGCGAAGTACCGGGCCGCTTCGACCGCCCGCCCGAAGTTCGCGCCGGCCCGCAGCTCGCCGGGGTTCTCCAGCCAGGTGCTGTCCGAGCCGTGCAGGCCGGTGGGCGAACCCCAGAAGACGGTGGCGCCGCCCGCGTCGGACAGCCCGGCCAGGTCCTCCCCGGGGATGCCGACGATCGCGTCGTCGTATCCGTCGTTGTCCAGGTCGCCGGAGGCCACGGCCTGCCCGAAACCGTCGCCGGCCTCGGCGCCGCCCGGGACGCCCGAGGTGTTCTGGTGCAGAACGCTCTTCTTCGTGGTGCTGAGACCGCTCGATGAGCTGTACTGCACGGTGATGTGACCGGCGCCCGCCGCGCCGCCCACCGTGGCGCCCGGGGCGCCGATCAGCACGTCGTCGAACCCGTTGCCGTCGTAGTCGCAGTTCCGCTGCTGCCAGCCGATGGACGGAAAGGGCGCTGCGGCCTGCGCGGCGGGGGCCGCCACCACTGCGCCGCCCCCGAGGGTGAGGAGTGCTGCGGCCGCGAGGGCCGCGCTTCTGAAGTGACGCACCGGAGAGAACTCCTTGGTCTCCTAGTTGCCTACGACGTCCTGCTCGGCCCGGTGAAGCACGCCCGGTGCAGGTTCCGGGCGCGCCGGGCAGCGCCGCCGCCGTTCCCCCCGTCGGACGCCGTCGCTCGGTGTGCGGCCCGCTGGTGGGGTGGTGCGGTGAGGCGGGTGGTGCGCCGAGGACAACACCCGTATCGCCCTCACCCAGAAGACACCTGAAGTACGCCCAGGGTTGTACTGCCTTGTTCAGCCGCTTGCGCGGAGGCTTGCACCGGAGCGGCGACGACCACGTGCTGAGCCCCGCTCGATGGGCTCCCCGGCACTTTCGCGCCGCTGCCTCTTTTGGATCTTCCGCCTATGGCGCCCGGCGCCCATGGTCCGGAAAGCACATTGCGTACGGGCGTGTCACCGCCCTTGGATTGCCAAGGTCATGACGGCGGGATGCTCCCACTGGCACGGAAGGCAGCGAATGACACCCACGCTCAGCGGCTGCACACCCTGGCCCGAGGAGTTCGTCGACCGCTACTGGATGGCCGGGCACTGGCGCGGCACCACGCTGGACAGTCTCCTGCGCGGCTGGGCCCTGGAGTACGGACCGCGCACCGCCCTCGTGCACGGCACCACCCGCATCATGTACGCCAACCTGAACCGGCGCGTGGACCGTATGGCCGCCGGATTCCGGTTGCGCGGCCTCCGGGCCGGTCAGCGGGTGGTCGTTCAGCTGCCGAACGTACCCGAGTTCCTCGTCACCCTGTTCGCGCTGATGCGCGTCGGCGCGGTGCCCGTCGTCTGCCCGGTCTTGCAGCGCGCGTCCGAGGTGTCCCACCTCGTGCGGATCACCGAGGCCGCCGGGTACGTCGGTCCGTCGACGTACCAGGGCTTCGACCACACGAAGATGGCCGCCGGCATCGCTGCTCAAGGGCCTTTCCTACGGCGGGTGTTCAGCTACGATCCGCCCGGCGCCTCCTCCCCGTACGGCGGTCTGACGACCGACCCTTCGGGATGCCACTACTTCCCGCTGGGCTCCGTCGACGCCCCGCCCGGACCGGCACTCGCGCAGAGCGCCGGCCAGGTGGCGTTCCTCGTGGCCTCCGGCGGCACCACCGCGGCGCCGACGCTGGTGCCGCGTACCCACAACGACTACGCGTATCAGGTGCGGGCCGCCGCCGAGCTGGTGTCGCTCACCGAGAACGACGTGTATCTCGCCGCCCTGCCCGCCGCGTGCGACCTCACCCTCGGCTGCCCCGGCATCGTCGGAACCCTGTCCGTCGGTGGCACGGTCGTACTGGTCGAGGACGCGGGGCCCGCCGAAAGCCTCGCCATCGCAGGGCGGGAGCGGGTCACCGTCACGTCATTGGCACCGGCTGCCGCCCTGCACTGGCTGAACGTACTCGCCACGCTTCAGACCGACTTGCGGGCCCTGCGCCTCCTCCAGCTCGTACACCTCGTGGCGATCGGTGGAGCCCCTGCGCACCGGGCGATCGTCGAACGGTTGGGCGCCGGGTTCGGCTGCCGTCTCCGGCAGGTCTTCGGCATGCCTGGTGGGCTCCTGACGCTCACCAGGCCCACAGACGCGGACGAGACCGTGCTCACCACGCACGGCCGTCCGCTGTCACCCGACGACGAGATCCGCATGGTCGACGCCGAAGGCAAGGACGTGCCCGACGGGGAACCCGGCGAACTCCTCGCGCGCGGTCCGTACATCCCGCGCGGCCACTACCGGGCCCCCGACCTCGACGCACGCTCCTTCACGCCCGCCGGCTACTTCCGCACCGGCCTGATCGCGCGGCGCACCCCGGACGGAGACCTGGTGGTGACCGGCCGCCTCACGGAGGTTCCGCAGGGGGCGGACCGCGCAGATCCGTCCGGCGGGTAAGGGGCGGACGGCGTCGGCCGGGGCCCGTCCCACGCGTCGCCCCGGCTTGAGGCGGGACGACTCAGCAACCACCGTGCGCGGTGATCAGCCGGACACCGCTGCCGGAAGGGTCCGGAGCGGCCGCAACACTGCCATCCCTTCCTCCAGCCCCAGCTGCATGGCGAAGTCGAACCGGTCGACCTCCAGACACAACTCCACATCGGTGGGGTGAGCACCGCCGCGTCGCCCGCCGCGCAGGTCGTCCGCGGCTGGAGACGTGCGGGCACGGTGCACATAGGGGCCGGCGTCGACACGATCCCCGCTCAGGAGCCGGGCCAGGTAATCGGCGCAGGCCAGATCCTCGGCGGCACGGCCGTCCTCGCCGGTGGCCACCCACGTCACCGACTCGGCGCCGGAATCCGCCAGGGCCCGGGCTGTGGCGCCGGCCACGACGAAACTGGCGCACAGCGCCAGTTCCGCCCCGACGACCGCCAGGGCCCCCACCGTTCCCGCAGTGGTCTTCTGGATCACGGTGCGGCCGGCCAGGTCGGCTTCCCGCAGCAGACCGGGGGAGTTGACGAGGTCGAACCCGGCGGCCGGTGCCCCGTCCTTGAGTGCGAGCCAGCCCGGGTGACGTGCCTTGATTTCCAGCGCCTCGCCCGCGTCAGCAGCAAGAACGATCTTCTCCGCTCCCCGGTGGAACGCCCATGCGGTGGTGGTGAACGCCCGCATCACATCGATCACAACGGCCACCTGTTCGGTGCCGTCCACCCCGGGTATCGCGACCACGCGTGACTCCATGCCGGATGATCCCAGCGCAGTGCGGCGATCCGCAAGGCGATATGTCGGCGCGGCAGCGGCAGCGGCAGCGGCAGCGGCAGCGGATGCGGAGGTGCGGGGCCGGCCGGTGTGGCGCCGGCCCCGCACGGTGGTGGCCGTGCGTGCTACTTCAGGTACGGGCCCGCGGTGCCGATCTTCCCTGTGCCGCCCAGGACGTAGACCCGCAGGTTGCCCTTGCCGGGTGCGGCGACCGTGAGCCTGCCGTCGGTGACGGTCTTCGTGTCACCGGTGACGGCGTCGGTGTACGTGCCGTTGGGAACGCCCGTGTAGGTGGCGGCGTGGGTGACCGTCACGAGCGCGAAGCTGTCGGTGGACCCGCTGGTGTAGCGGCGTTTGTAGGCCATCTGTCCGCTGATGCCCTCGGTGGAGTACTGGCCCATCTGGAGGGCGGGGATCGCCCGGCGTATCTGGTTCAGACGCTGGAGGTGTTTGACGAGCGGCTTCTCCAGAGTGGTGGCGACGGCGCCGGTGGCGGAGTCGACCTGGGAGAAGCCCGAGGTCTTCACGTCGCCGGCGATGTGGTCGCCGAAGTACGCGCGGCCGGTCGTCGCCAGTGGGCAGCCGGGGCCGCAGTCGATCTTCTTGCCGGCCTGGAACTCGACCTCCGAGCCGTAGTAGAGAGTGGGGATGCCGCGGAAGGTCCACATCAGCGCCATGTTCTCCGCCCAGGCGTCGGTGCCCCCGGCGTAGCGTTCGCTGCCCTTGTTGGGGCCGTAGTCGTGGCTGTCGACGTACACCACGTTGTAGGTGGCGTCGTTGTAGCTGTCGTCGGAGTCCTTGCCGTTGTGGAAGGCGTTGGAGGCGTCACCGAAGTTCATGTGGATGCGCATGTCGATGACGTTCATTCCG
Organism: Streptomyces sp. NPDC054887; assembly: GCF_053610585.1. NCBI lineage: Bacteria > Bacillati > Actinomycetota > Actinomycetes > Kitasatosporales > Streptomycetaceae > Streptomyces > Streptomyces sp. NPDC054887. The sequence continues at coordinate 29,716 of NZ_JBSGYQ010000048.1, forward strand.
GAGAACCTGCTGCGGTCCGGGGCGTGATAGCTGTTCCCGTTCAGGAAGGCGTTGGCGGAAGTGGGCTGGTTCGCCGTGCCGGCCTGCTGCTCGTAGGCGTACATCTCGAGCGCCGCCCTGGTGTCGTCGGCGTCGTACTCCTTGCGTTCCTTCCAGGTGAAGAACTGCGCGGAGTGGTTGACCGAACCGCGGTTCCACTTGTCGTTGACGAAGGCGGCGACCTCCCCGAAGACGAAGAAGTGCTGGGCGGCCTCGGCGCCGTGCCGCTGGGTGACGCGTTCCTGGATGGCGGGCAGGAATCGGCGGTTCCAGGTGGTGCGCGGGATGTGGACGGCGGTGTCGAGGCGGAAGCCGTCTACGCCCATGTCGATGTACTTGTTGTAGGCGCCGATCAGGTAGTTCTGCACCTGCGGGTTCTCGGTGTTGAAGTCGGCCAGGTCGTCGTGCAGCCAGCAGGAACGGGAGTCCTCGCCCTCCCAGTTGCCGATCCAGCAATTGTGGTAGAGCGCCTTCGGGAACATGCCGGACGTGGGGCTGGGCCACTGGCAGTTGTAGATCCGGTACCCCTCGGGCGAGGTGTACGAGGTGGCCTTGCCCCAGTCCACGCAGGTGTTGCCGGACGGCTCCGCCGTCGACCAGAGGTCACCGTTGTAGTACGACTTGCCGCTCTTGGGGTCGATGGTCAGGCCGTCGTACTCGAAACCGGGCTGCTTCTCGTCGTAGTGCCAGCTCCACTGGCTGTCCCGGACGCCGTAGACCGTCGGCGTGAACAGCCCCTTGGCGCCCCAGCGGGAGGAGTGGTTGTGGACGACGTCCTGATAGATCTTCATGCCCTTGGCGTGGGCCGCGTTGATCAGGTCCTGGTACGACGCGCCGGCCGACTCCAGGCGCGGGTCGACCTTGTAGAAGTCGTAACCGTGGTAGCCGTGGTAGTCGTAGTCGGAACGGTTGAGCACCACCGGCGTGATCCAGACGGCGGAGAAACCGAGCCCTTTGATGTAGTCGAGCCGATTCACCAGTCCCTTGAAGTCACCGCGGAACATGGGGTCGTTGTTCGCGGCGTTGCCCGACTTCTGGTGCTGGCTGCCGCCCCGGTTGTTCGAGCTGTCGCCGTCGTTGAAGCGGGCGGTGAGGACGAAGTAGATCGGGTCCTTGCGCGGGTCGGTGCCCAGCGGTCTGCCCGGGGCGGGCGCCGGCGGCTTCTCGCCCGTCGTCGCCGTCACGGCGGCGGAGGCCTCCGAGACGTTGCCGGCCGCGTCGGTGGCCTTGACCGTGTACGTGTACGTGGTCTTCTCCTCCAGGCCTGCGTCGGAGAAGACGGTCGAGCCGACATGGGTCACGAGTGTGCCCCTGGTGCCACCGGTGCGGGTGACCTGGTACGTGGTGACGCCCTTGTCGTCGGTGGACGGCTCCCACGTCAGCAGGACCGAGACGCCGTCGGCCTTGGCGGCGACCTTCCCCGGGACGGTGGGAGCCCGGGTGTCGGGCACCTCGCCGGCGCACGGGTCGCCGGCGTCCTTGATGACGGTGTTGTTCTTGACGGTGGTCACGCCGGCGGGCAGGACGTAGTCGGCGCCTTTGTTGTTGTCCCAGACGCCGTTGCCGTTGTTGAAGGCGGCCCGTAGGGAGGCGGCGGCGCCCAGGTCGACGTCCTTCCTCCACCAGCCGGCGCACGCGGCCTGCATGCCGATGCCGGGCACGGCGGTCCACGTGCCGCCCGCGGGCTGGTAGTGCAGGGTGGCGGTGTTCCAGCCCAGCGTCTCGGTGGAGTAGTACACGGTTGCTCTGCCGCCCGTGCCCGGTGGGGGCGTGGGGCTGGGTGCCGGGTCCGGATCGCCGCTGCCGGCACAGGGGTCGGAGTGGGCGACGACGCCGTCCTTGACGGTGATGGCGCCTGTGCCGAGGTCGTAGTTCTGGCCGGCGTTGTTGTCCCAGACACCGGAGCCGTTGTTGAACGTCGCCTTGAGCCCCGTGGCGGCGCCGAGGGTGACGGTCTTCTTCACCCAGTCCGTGCAGGCGGCCTCCATCGCGACGCCCGGCACGGTGGTCCAGGCGCCGCCGTCCGGCGCGTAGTGGAGGTGGTATCGGGTCCAGTTCTTCGTCTTCGTGTAGTAGTAGACGGTGGCCGTGTTGTCGGCGGCTGCGACGGGCGCGGTCGCGGGTGAGGTGTCGCCGGGGACGGCGGACAACAGCCCCAGGACACCGCAGGCCGCCAACGCGGCGGCCAGCGGGTGCGCGAGCAGCCGTGTGCGGGTGCGTTTCATGAGTCTCTTCCTGCGTGGGCCGCGGCACGGCCGCGGCAAGCGGCTCTTCAGGCCCTCGGCGAACGCCGGCCCGCCCCGCCCCTGACGCGCCCCAGGGGTCCAGCACCGGCATGCGGCCGGAGCGGGAAGAGCGGACGGCAAGTTGCTGAAAGCCCTTGCATAATGGGGAAGTTAACGCCCGCGCCGAAGCCGGTAAAGAGGTGGGACGGGAACCGGAACCGCGAGGCGTGCGGCGTCTTCCCAGGCGGGCGGTCCGCCCCGGAATGCGAACACGCGTCACGGCGCAGTGGTGCGTCACCGCGACGACGGCGACACGGACGGCCGCCGACCCGACCGGCGATCCCCGGGGGAGCAGGGCCGACCACTCGGTCACGCCGCGTCGGCCGGAAGGGGTACTGGGTGGAGCAGATTCCGCCGACCTCTGGTCAAGGGGGCTCGATGGCGCTTAACGTGCCTGCACTCACCACCCCCCGCAGTCCTCCTTCCCGATGACGTGAAAGGACTTCCATGCCCTCACGCCGTACCGTCGCGGCCACCGCAACCCTGGTGGCCGCAGCGCTGGTCTCTCCGCTTCTGTCCGCAGGGTCGGCCACCGCCGGCAGCGCGACGGAATCAGGCCCCCACCGGGGCGATGCGCTGGCTCGCAAGCTGGTGAAGGAGTCGACGGCCAAGGACGCCCACCGGCACCTCCAGGTGCTGCAGCGGATCGCCGACCACAGTGGCGGCAACCGGGTGGCCGGTTCACAGGGGCACGAGCGGTCCGCCCAATACGTCGAAGCCATGATGAAGCTGGCCGGCTTCAAGGTGTCCAGACACGAGTTCGACTTCGTGTACACCGAGACGATCAAGGAGAGCCTCAAGGTCGTCTCGCCCACGCCGCGCGACGTGCCCGTCAAGCTCATGACGTACACGGCGAATTCGCCCGCCGGCGGCGTCACCGCGCCGCTCGCCGCCACCCCCGTCGACGCCGACGGTACGCACGGCTGCGAGGCCGGCGACTTCGCCTCCGGCACCTTCACCGGCAAGATCGCCCTGATCAAGCGTGGCGGCTGCGCCTTCGCCGTCAAGCAGGCCAACGCCGCCGGCGCCGGCGCGGTCGGCGCGGTCATCTACAACAACACGGCAGGAGCCCTCAACGGCACCATCGGCGCGCCGGACCTCGGCAAGATCCCGACCGGCGGCGTCACCCAGGCCGACGGTGAGGCGCTCGCGTCGGAAGCGGCCAAGGGGCCGGTCGAGGTCACCCTCGACATCCGGGAACTGCGGGAGAACCGCACCACGTACAACGTGGTCGCGGAGACCCGCGGCGGAGACGCGGACAACACCGTCTTCCTCGGCGCCCACCTCGACTCGGTCACCGACGGGCCCGGCATCAACGACAACGGTTCCGGCTCGGCCGGGATCCTCCAGGTCGCCCTCGAACTCGCCAAGACCCACGCCAAGCCCGAGAACAAGGTGAAGTTCGCCTGGTGGTCGGCCGAGGAGTTCGGCCTCCTCGGGTCCGAGGCGTACGTCGCCTCGCTGACCGAGGAGCAGAAGAAGCAGATCAAGCTCTACCTGAACTTCGACATGATCGCCTCACCGAACGCAGGCTACTTCGTGTACGACGGGGACAACTCGGACGGCGTCGGCGAGGGCCCCGGCCCGGAGGGCTCCGCACAGATCGAGAAGGGCATCAACGACTTCCTCGATGCCCGGCGGATACCGCACGAGGGCACCGACTTCACGGGCCGCTCCGACTACGGACCCTTCATCGAGGTCGGCATCCCCTCCGGCGGTACCTTCACCGGCGCCGAGGGCATCAAGACCGCGGGTCAGGCGGCCAAGTTCGGCGGGACGGCGGGGGTGGCGTACGACCCGAACTACCACGCCGCCGGCGACACCATCGAGAACATCGACATGAAGGCGTTCGACATCAACATCGACGTCATCGCTGACGCCGTGGGCCACTACGCCCACGACCTCGGCCCGCTGTCCGCCCCGGTCGAGTCGGTCCCGACCGACGGCGACGCGGGCAGCGGCGGCGGCCTGCACGACGGCCACGGGCACGAAGTGACCGAGTAGCCGCCGCGCGTCCGTGCAGGACGCGAGCGCGCGGGGTGGTGGTCCGGTCCAAGCCGACCGTCTACCACCCTGTGCGACCGCCGCACAGCGCATACGACCCTGGCCGCGGGTGCTGTCCGCCCGCGGCCAGGGCGTTGGGCGTGCTGCCTTTCGGCTGCCGGCCAAGGTCTCCGGTGTCTACCGCCGGACGGCACCACCAAGCGGCTCAGGCAGGCTGCCCGGCGGCTGCGAGCAGGTCGTGCACGGCGGCGCGAATCGTCTCGTCCTGGGTGAAGCCGCGCCAGCCGCCGTCGCACCGCAGCCGTCGGTCGAGGGCCGGCACTCCGCGCAGAAGGCTTGAGGCGGACCCGGCCGCGCGGCCTGTCCGCGCCAGGTGACGCACGGCGGGGAGCATCACCGGCCGGTACGTGCCCTCGCCCAGCTCCCCGACGGCGGCGGTCAGGACCGGGACGCTGCTCCCGGGGTCACCGGTCGCTGCCCACAGGGCGTGCGCCGCCTCGACACGGGTCCACGGATCGCTGCCGGCGGTGAGGGCGCGGAGTTCGCCGGCGCAGGGGGCCGCGTGCTCACCGAGGTCGGCGAGCATGGCCAGGGCAGGGTGCGGTAGGCCGCCTCCGCCGAGGGCGCGTGCCAGTGCCTCCATGGCCGGTCCGGGTTCGCCGCCGACCTTCCAGTACGCCCAGGCCGCGCGTTCCGTTCGTACCCCGCCGGTGGCCGTCCGGGCCAGCAGAGGCTCCCGGGCCGCGCTCGCCGCACTCCCGATCGATGCCAGGGCCCTGGCCGCGGCTTCCCAGGTCCGGTCGTCCTCCAGCAGGACGAGCAGCCGGGGGACCGCCGCCGCGGCAGCCGGCCCCCAGCTCTCGACAACCCCGCAGAGCCGGACGAGCGGGAGGCCGTCCGTCGCCGGGGCGAGCCGGTCGCAGAGCGCCGGGAGAAGGACGGCGGAGTGGTCGGAGAGATCACTCAGTACTTCGTCGATCGCGGGAAGGGCCGCGTAGTGCCAGTCGCCGGCCGGGTAGTGGGCCGAAGCCGACGCGAACCCGGACCCCTCGCCGGTCAGCAGATCGATCAGTCCTGGCAGGCAGCGCGGATCGTTCATCCGCGCCAGCGCCCACAGGGCCGCCTCGGCAACCGTTTGCCGTCGACGCGTCGTCCTGGCCGATGTGTCGGTCAGAAGTGCCGCCACTTCGTCGGCGTGCGCCGCCGCCTCGGAGCCGACACAGGCCAGCAGTTCGGCTGCCAGGAAACGAGCCTCGGTGGCCGGGTCCTCCAGCCGTGCGGCGATGCGCGGCAGCAGCGCGGCGGTCGGTGAGCGCCACTGGGACAACACGGCGCCCGCCTGTGCCAGGGCGCCGACCCGTTGCTCCTCGTCGCTGTGGTCGGCGAACAGGCCGAGGGCGAAGGACGGCGACGGCCCGTCGATCAGCTTCCCCGTCCAGTGGTGTACGCCGCGCACGCCTGTGCGCACCGAGCTGGTGTGCCGCCACAGGTCGACACTCGGGTCACGGACCGCTTCGATCAGGAGAGGCAGCCGTTGTGCCGGGAGCCCCGGGTCGCTGGGGGCGAGGGCGTGTACGGCCGCGAGGCGTAGCTGCGCCTGCGGAGCGCCGAGCAGGTCACGGAGCAGGGTGTGCGCCTCGTCCCCGCGTACGCCGGCCGGCTCGCGCCGGGACGCGTGGCCCAGTGCGAGGACCAGTTCGAGGCGGGTCGCGGGGTCTTCCTCCACCTGCCAACGCCGCAGCAGCCCGGGCAGCAGCAGCTGACCGGGACTTGCGCAGGCGCCGATCACATCGGCCGCGGCCCGCCGCAACTCCGCCTCCGGATCATCCAGCAGGGCCAGTACGTCGGGCAGTGCCCGTTCCCACGCCGGAGCCCAGCCCGGATCGAGGAAGCGGTCCGCAGCCCGCCCGGCTTCGGCTGCCAGCATCGCGGTCAGTTCCAGCATCGCCAGGCGACTGGGAACCGCCGGCGTCGCGGCCAGTCGCAGTACGAAGGGCAGTGCGGCCGAGGCTGCGGAGCAGATCCAGCCACCCTGGTGGAACAGGTGGTTGAGAAGATCGGACGCGGCGTCCTCGGCATCGTCCGGATCCGGCCCGGCGCACCGGCGCAGCAGGCCGGGCACGTCCTGGCCCGTCCCGTAGTTGTGCTCCAGCGAGGCCCAGTCGACCGCATCCAGTCCCACCCACATGGGCACGACCCTACCGGGAGCGCCCGCAGGGAACCTGCTCAGAAACAGCTCAAGTCGCTTGTCTGCGACGCCTGCGCCAAGAAGAGTCTTGACCACCATTGACCAGTGGTTCGGGGGACACGAGGATGAAGATCAAAAGGGCCCGCCTCTCGGCGTGCGTCGTTGCCGCACTGCTCACCGGCACGGCCGCCTGTACGTCCGAGGGCTCCGAGCCCGGCGCCAGGGCCGAGCGCACCGCCGGCGCGGCATGCCGGAACGGCACGTACACCTGGTTCAACGTCGACAAGCGGGACGTGCTGACCGGCGTCGCCGAGAAGCAGGAACTGGGCAAGGGAGGCGGGAGGCTGACGCACGCACTGACCGCGCTCCATACGCCCCGCGTCGCCGTGACCTTCGAGAAGGGACCGAAGGTCGAGGCCGAAGCTGTGCTCCGCTCGCTGGGCGTGCACATGGGGGAGATGGACGCTCCGGACAGTACGAACGTCGAGAGCGTCGCGTTCACCGACCTCCGCAGGTCCGCACCGGACCTGAACTCCGGCGCCACCAGCGTGCACGGTGCCGGGACCTTCGCGGAATTCGCTTGGGTGCGGCAGGTCACCGCCGACTTCCAGTACGCCTGTGGGGCAGGCGAGCGTGTGAGGGGCCGCGCTACCAACTGGCTCGTCGAAGGCTCGGGCGTCGTGGAGTGCTCGGAAGAGGTGAAGAAGGCCGGGGCGGGAGAGCCGGCAGTGGCAGCGGCCCGGATCTCCTGCGGCCCCGACGCCCCGGCCGCCAGGACTACGACCACCGGATGAACGCCTCGCTCACGTGGCGCCTGTACAAGGCGGGTTAGTCGTCGATCCCGGTGACCACACACCCGGCGGCCCGGCAGCGTACCGGCCGCTTCGTAAAACATTGGCGCGCTGGGCAGTTCGCAGGCAGCATGCAGCCATGAGCGACCAATCCGCGCGATGGACCCAGGCCACCGTCTACCCGGACATGTGGGCCGACCCGGACGACGATCCCCGCAACAGCGAAGGAGCCAGTCCGGAGGGCGAGTTGGCGACGCTGCTGGACTTCCTGACGAACTACCGGATGACCCTGTTGATGAAGTGCGAGGGCCTGGATACGGAGCAGCTGGCCCGAAGGTCGGTTCCGCCGTCGACGATGTCGCTGCTCGGCCTGCTGCGACACCTGGCCGAGGTGGAACGGGACTGGCGCAACTGGATCAGCGAGGGTGACCCGGCGCCGAAGCTGTACGGCGAGCGTGACGCGGACTTCGACGGAGCGGTCGCCGACCAGGCCCTGGTCGACGCGGCGTACGCCGACCTGGCGCGCGAACAGGCCGCGACCGACGCCGCGCTCGCCGAACACGCGGACCTCGGCGAGCGTCTGGGGAAGGACGGGATCGCCGTCCGTGAGCTGCTGGTGCACAGGGTCGAGGAGTACGCCCGTCACTGCGGGCACGCCGACCTGCTGCGGGAGTGTGTCGACGGAAGAGTCGGACAGTGAGGGCGGGAGGGCACATCCGCGGCCGCGACGCCGGAGGGTTGCGGCACGCGTAACGCGACGCTGCGGAACCGCGTGACGGACAGGTCCGTCGCTACGCCTGCTCCACCGTGATTCCTGACTGTTCCAGCAGCCACAGGACGCTTTCGAAGTACGTGAGTTCGCCCGCCGCGTCGACGCTCACGGACGCCAGCGCCTCCCGGGCGATGTGGGCGTCGTGCCAGACCAGGGTGATGGGCCCGGGCAGGAGGTTGCCGCCGCAGGAACAGCCTCGCGGTGCGGCCCAGCACTGGGCGAACCGGGTGCCGGGGCCGCCCAGCGCCTCCCCGAGGGCGCACTGGACACCGGGGATGTCTGTGGCGAACCGGCCGTCCAGGTGGCAGACGTCACCGGCCCGGTCCTCGCCGCCGACCGGCGGGGCGAACCGCAGCCACTCCGTCCTGGCCCTCGTGTCGAGACCGGCCCACGCGTTGGAAGTGCTCGGCTTCCCCTCGTACCACACGTCCCAGGCCGGCCGGGTGGCGTACGGCAGTGGTCTGGTGAATCCTCCGTCGATACGGATGTCGACCAGAGCGCCCCCGAGTACGGACGGGCGTGCCGCTCGGACGTTCAGGAACAGGTGGTCCTCGACCCGGACCACCCGGCCCGCACGGTCGAGTACGAACAGGGACACGGGGTCCCCGGCCTCCCGCCGGGTGGTCAGACGCCGCAGCAGCAGTTCCCCGGGTTCGCACCCGACGAGGGTGAGCGGGCGCGTCACGGCCGGGCGCTCCCGCCCGTAGAGCCCCTGCACCTGCCGGCACTGGCCGATCCGGCCACCACCCCAGCCGTTGAAGAGCAGGACCCTGGCCGCCCGTGGCTCTTCCTTGGCGGAGAACGGCCCGTCTCCGACCTCCGCCTCGACCACCACGTCCACCCGCGAGGGATCGTCCGCGTTCGGCCGGCTGCCGAGGACCACGACATCGGTCAACTCCCAGTCGTGCCGGGGCTTCTCCGCGTCCTCGTGCTCGACGAGGAGGGACAGGTCCCCCAGCCGGTCGCGTTCCCGCACGGCCCCGTCGACGGCCTTGCGCAGCCTGCCCTCGGGTGCGCACCCGGTGAGCGTCAGCCGCTCGCGTCGCGGTTCCTCCTCCACGAACAGACCCTCGATGTCGGCGCAGCGCGTCCACACCGTCTGCTCCCCGTCCCACTCCTCGCTCACGAGCAGGAACCTCAGCGGGAGGTCACGCCCCCAGGTCCAGATCCGGTCCTCGTACCGCTCCCCGTACCGGGCCTCGTACAGTTCCCCACCCTCGTGCATGCCGCCGATCATACGGACGCGCCGATGCGCCGACGGGCGCCCGGCCCATGCAGTGCGCGCCCGCTGCCGCGGCGAGCGAGGGCGTCGTTCGGCTCGCCCCGGCACGCGCGGCTCGCCGTAAAATCACCTGCACCGTCGTCGGCCGGCCGCGCATCCCGGTTCAGTCGACGACCGGGCTGCGGCGCTCGATGAGCAGCACGTCCCGCCACACGCCCCGCATGCGGCCGACGCGCTCACGGGTGCCGATGACGCGAAAACCGGCCCGCTCGTGCAGTGCCAGACTGGCGGTGTTCTCGGGGAAGATGCCGGCCTGGACGGTCCAGATGCCGGCCCCTTCCGTGGAGGAGATGAGCCGCTCCAGCAGCATGGTGGCCACACCCCGGCCCCGTGCGGAGGGGCTGACGTACACCGAGTGCTCCACCACACCGGCGTACGCGGGCCGCGCGGAGACCGGCGAGGCGGCCACCCAGCCCGCGACCCGGCCGGCCGGGTCGGCAGCGACCCAGCGGTGCTCGGGGAGCTTGGCCTTGTCGAACGCTTCCCACGGCGGTGCCCCGGTCTCGAACGTGGCGTTGCCCTCCTCGATGCCCGCCCGGTAGATCGCCAGCACGGCCTCCGCGTGCTCGGGCAGCATGGGAGCGAGGGTGAACGCACGGGGCACGGCGCCTCCTTGGCAGCGGCATGATGAGCAGTACGCCGCCACATTCTGCCGCTGACCCGCGCTCCTCCCACGATCGGCCTCCCGGCCGGCCCGGAAACGGGTTGCCCCGGTCGAGCAGTGGCCACTAGCCTCACGCCCCAACGCGACTGACGCGTGATCTCGGGATGGGGAGTTGATGAATATGGCCGCCGTCGGCCGTCATCAGCATGCCCTCATCCGGCCCGTGCGATAAGAGCGCGGCCGGTCGTTCCCACGACCAGGAGAGACACATGTCTTCCTCTTCCTCACCCGCACACGCCGACGTGGTGACCCAGCACCTCGTCCTGCGGCCCTGGACCAGGGCCGAGGCCGCGGCGGTCCTCGACGGCACCCGGTGCCCGCACTGGGCGAACGACTTTCCCGCCGAAGGCGATCGCGTGGTCGCGGGCCTCTTCGACCAGTACCCCGACTGGCTCGGCACCTACGGCCACCGTCTGATCATCGAGCGCGGCAGCGGCCTGGTGGTGGGCTCCATCGGGCTGTTCTGGCCGCCCAGTGAAGGCGTCGTCGAGATCGGCTACGGCATCGTGGCCTCCCGCCGCGGCCGGGGCTACGCCCCCGAGGCAACCCGGGCCCTGACCGAGTTCGCCCTCACCTCGCCGGACGTCCACACCGTGTCCGCCGAGGTGGAACTGTCGAACCCGGCCTCTGTACGAGTTCTGGAGAAGGCCGGTTTCCACCGGTGGGCCACCGCGGACAACACAGCCGAGTTCAGGAGGGAGAGCCGGGACCAGGATCGGCACTGATCCCCGGGTCCTGGAGGCGATGTTCTCCAGGACCCGAGCTTGCCGCCCGGCCGGCCCATCGCCGGCCGGGGTGAGTACGGCGTGGTTCGTGGGGCACTCGGGCTCCAGGCGTCCGAAACAATCGGGCCAATGGACAGGAGGAGTTGTCGTGTCGTTTCTGTGGGCCATCATCGCGGGACTCATCATCGGCCTGTTGGCGAAGCTGGTACTGCCCGGCCGTCAGCCCATCCCTCTGTGGCTGACCGTGCTGCTCGGTATCGCAGGCGCCCTGGTGGGCAATGCGCTGGCCAGCGCCTTCGGCGTACGCGACACCGGAGGCATCGACTGGATCCGGCACATCTTCCAGATCGGCATCGCCGCCGTCCTCATCGCCTTCGTCACCCCGCTGTGGGCACGACGACGACACGCCTGACCACCGCGCCCCAGCCCTGTCGGCCGTACGACCGGCCGACAGGGCTTGCGCATGCCCGGCCACCCCGTCGGCGTGCCGTCGGCGCCGACCAGCTCGGGCGGCCGGTCACAGGCATCCGCGTGGCAGTGATCAGCTTCCGCGCTTCAGCCGGACGAGGACGGGAGCACCGAAGGGATCGCCGGACTGGTTGACCTGGACGTGTCCTGCGCCCCACCACTCGTTCGTGCCGGGAACCCGGTGAACTGCCTCCAGCCAGAGCGACTGGTTCGAGCCCTCGCGGGCACCGGTCGCCGCGGGCAGGCGGTGACGTTTGATCTTGACGCACCGGCCGCCGTCGGTCAGGTACCAGTTGCCGTCGAGGAACAGGCCCTTGTCGTCCTGACCCACAGGAATCCGCCGAGTGCACCCGGCGGGCGCGGCCTTCAGCTCGACCCACTTCCCGCCGTCCCAGCGCAGTTGGATGAATTCGTCGTCCGGCTCGTTCTCGACCTCGCCGTGGTTGTAGCTGTTGGTTCCGTACGCGCGCACCTCGCCGCCGTCGAGCGCGAAGACCTGGCCCAGGCCGGCGCCGGGCTCCGGCGGGATCGGCTCGTCGAAGCGGGCCTGTGGAGTCTCCACCGCCTTCCAGGATGTGCCGTCCCAGTGCATCGAGGCGGGCTGGCTGTACCGCTCGCCGTACCCCAGTTCGGTGCCGGGGCCCGTGGAACGGCTGCCGACCGCCCATACGTCGTCCGTTGCGACCACGGCGAGGTCGGACGCGCGGTACGGCAGCCGGGTCGTGGCCCAGCGAGTGCCGTCCCAGTGCTGGGCGGACTGCTCGCCCGTAAGCGCCCAGATGTCGTCCGGGCCAGCGGCCTCGAAGTCCCCGACCTGGCCCGACGGGGGGTTCGGCACCGCGGACCAGCGGGTGCCGTCCCACTGAGCCCAGGAGTTGCCGGCGGTGCCGTCGGCGGAGCCCTGCGACCGCAACCACAGGGCTTCTCCGCCGACTGCTTCGAGTACGGGCGGGTGGACGGTGGCGCCGAGAGCCTCCGGCAGAGGCTCGCGCTTCCACCGCGAACCGTCGTAGTGCAGCAAGTGGGAGTTGGCCCTGCCGTTGTTCTCCGTCCCGACTGCCCAGATGTCGTCCGCCGCGAGGGCGGCGACATCCGTGAACTTGCCGCTGTACTCGGCAATGTGCTCGAACTCCCAGGTAAGGGCGTCCGCGGCGGCCTTCGGTGGGACGTTCTCGCCGCCGGTGTCCGCCGCGTCGGCGGAGCCGGCGCCGCGAGAGGCGGCCGGCTCGGAGTCAGCGCCGCACCCCGCCGCCGCGAGCACCGAGGCCAGCACGGCGACAGCCGCCCATGTGCCCCTGTGCCCGGTTCGCGCAGGCCTGTACATGAACGCCACCCCTCGCCGCTTGCCTGTTCCGGCCCTCATCCTCTCCGACCACATCGCTCGGGGCGCGGCTGCGCTGGGTTGCGCGGACATGGTCGGGGAACAGGCGCAATGCGTACGGCAGGCGGCAGTCGGAACCGAGAGTCGCGACGGGGGTTCCGCAGGCGCACAGCCGGACGGCCGGCGGGGCCGGAAACCGTCCCTTGTGAGCCGGGTTCCGGGTGGATCCCGCACGGCACAGTTACGGGCCCGGGAGTTGGGGAACACGGGGCAGGTCGGATCCAGTGGCCGTCGCCACCATGGCGTACGGCGTGGTACGTAAGAAGGAGCTGCGCGATGACGAAGGCGCGAGAGATCATGACCGGCGGAACCGAGTGCATCGGTGCGGACGACACTGTCCTGGACGCCGCTCGCAAGATGAAGGACCTCGGTGTGGGCGCCCTGCCGATCTGCGGCACGGACAACAAGCTGAAGGGCATGCTGACCGACCGGGACATCGTGGTGAAGGTCCTCGGCGCCGGCAAGGACCCCGCCTCTTGTACGGCGGGCGAGCTGGCGCAGGGCGAGGCAGTGACCATCGGTGCGGACGACGACGCCGAGGAGATCCTGCGCACCATGACGGAGCACAAGGTGCGTCGTCTGCCGGTGATCGACGGACACGACCTCGTGGGCATGGTGGCACAGGCGGACGTCGCGCGTGCCCTGCCCGAGCCCAAGGTAGGTGACCTCGTGGAAGCACTCTCCACCGACTGACCGCACGTCCAGCATGTCGGTGTGATCCGACGCGGCCGGCCCCGCGACCACGGTCCGCCGCTGTGCTGCCCCCCTTGAGGGGCAGTACGCCGTCGCTGGTGATGCGGCGATCAGTACCCCGTCGGCCGGGGGCCCGACCGACGGGGTGTTGCCGGTCGAAGCCTCGGTCCCGCGCTGATGTACGCGAGGGCCGGAGCCCGATGTAAGGCACCGACCGCGCCGACCGGTGCCGGCCGGCGCTCGGGCGCGTACACGACCGGCGGCCCGCGAGGGTGGGTGCGACCGGGCTTCCCGCCCGCACGCGGCGTCACCGCGGCACAGGGGGCGCCTCCCCGGTGCCGGCCGTGAGCGTGAACAGGGCTCCGTCCGGGTCCCGCAGCGTCATCCACCGCTCGGTGGCACTGGAGGTGACCTCCGAAACGATGCTTCCGCCGAGTGCGGTGGCCGCCTCGACGGCCGGCTCCAACTCGGGGACGCGGAAGTAGACGTACCAGCGCGGGCGGGCGTGTGGCGTCAGCGCGGCGACTTCCACGGGACCGCTGTTCAAGCGCGCCACGGGTTCGCCGTTGCTCCGCAGCACGACCTGGTCCTCCTCGTACGAGACCTCGCAGCAGTGGGACCGGCCGGTGGTCCACTCCAGCACCTCGCCGTAGAAGATCGCCGCATCGAACGCGTTACGGGTGCGGAGTTCGAGCCACGCCGGTGCCTGACGCTCCCCGATCCTCCAGCCCGAGAACACGAACCCCTGCCACACCCCGAACGAGGCACCGTCGCGGTCGGCGGCCAGAGCCCCCCGGCCACCCGTCTCGACGGAGACCGGGCCCACCGCGACCGTGCCGCCGCGCTCGCGGATCCGGGCCGCCGCCGCATCCGCGTTACGGACGGCGAAGTACGGCGTCCAGGCCGACGGCACCCCGAGAACCCCGGCCAGTGCGCCGACCCCCGCGACCGGCACGCCGTCCAGTTCGGCCACCGACAGGCCCTCACCGAGCCGCCCCGGCCGGAAGCTCCAGCCGAGCACGCGTCCGTAGAAGCGCTGCGACGACTCGAGGTCCCGGGCCATCAGACTCACCCAGCAGGGCGCACCGAAGACCTGTTCCGTCGAAACCTCCGTCACGACTCCGCCCTTCCCCGACGCCGGCCGGCACGTCCCTGGGACGGCCGCACCGACACAACAGGTACCGCGCCGATCCACCACGGGCACGAAGGCGCGCCACGGTGGAGCACCGCGCAGCCCCCGCCCACCCGGGACGCATCTCGCGTCCCGGGTGGCGCGGGCGGACGATCAGCCGGACACGTCGCTCACGCGGCGGTCGGCACGATGCGCTCGAAGCCGGCGCGCAGGCGGTCGTGGCGTCGCACGTCGGTCCACACGTCGGCCGGACGAGGCCGCGAGACGTACCAGGCCCAAATGGACACACCGACGGCGGCGATCAGCGGTATGAGCAGCCAGGCCAGTGCGGACATCATGTTCTCCCTTCGCATGTGGGCGTCTCGTACGACGGGCCGGGCGGGCCCGGGCGGGCACCACAAGGCACCGGGCATGGGCCGCGCCCCGCACTGCGGTGCGGTGGTTCGACGTCCGTCACGTGCCTTCTGATGCCGACGCCATTCATATACCTCGCACCAGTTAAGTTGACAAGATGAGGCTCATGTCTACCCGGTGCGGTGCGGTGCGCGGCAGCCGGAGATCGTCCCGGGTCCCAGGGGCGGGACATCGTCGTGCGGCAGAGCTGGTGAGAGAAGGCGCGGCGGGCGCCGAGCGGTCAGCGTTCGTCGCGGTACGTGAGGTCTTCGGCGCCGGTCTGCCGCAGCGTCCGGCGTATGTGTTCCGTGGCGCCCACCACCTCGATCCGCGCAGGCGGTGATGTGTACAGCAGCGGTCTGACGAGCGCGAAGGCGCAGATCAGGTCCAGCGTGTCGACACTGCGGACGTCGAGCACCCACTCGCGCACGTGCTGCACCTCGCCCGTCATCAGGCAGGTTTCGATCTGTCGGGCGAGCGGGCCGGTGATCTCCCCCGACAGAGTCAGCCGCGCTCGGCCTCCTTCGACCGGCGCCAGAATGACGCTTCGTGCACCGGCGCCTTCGGTGGGCTTTACCGTGGCTGCCATCTGAGCCTCCCTGGCCGAATCCCCTTCGCCCATTTTCCCACGCACGTGCATATGCGCGTATCGGGCCACATCAAGGGCGCGTACCGCGATCAATCGGTCCGCTTCCCGGCGCGTATCCCTGTCCGTCCGGTGCGGCTGGTCGCTGAAGGCCGCGGCCTCTCGCGGGCCGGGGCCGAGGTCGAGAGGCTGATCACGGAGGGGAAATCGTTTCGGCAGTCCGGCTGAGCGGCAGGCTCTCCGGCGACTTCACCTTCACACTCAAGCGCTGATCCCTCGTCGGGCCCCGGGGCCTGTCGGGCAGGATCCGCCGGGCAGGCCCTGAGCACGTCCGGCCGGCGCGGTGCCGGACGACAGGCCCGGCCCACGAAACCGCTGGATGAAACGTCGCGCCGGGCGCCGAAGTGACCGCAAAGGGTGCCCCGTTGCCGTCCGGTGACATTCGTGACGTAGCTGTAGCAAGGGGGCAGGGCAACGGAAGCGCCCTTCAGCGGGTCGTACACGGTGTAATGACCGGCAGTGGTCCGGCGGGACGCCCGACTGAGCCCGTCCCCGCACCCGGTCGTCCCGACAGCAACGCATGGGGGAATCATGAACGTCCGCACACGCGGTACCCGGCTCGTGATGGCCGCGCTGGCCGCCGCGACCGCAGTCACACTTGCCGCCGCCCCGGCGACGGCGGCGAGCTCTCCCCGGTTCCTGGAGCCGAACGAGCTGCCGCCCCACCCGACCTCGCCCTGGTACGCCGGCCCCGTCACCGCCGGACAGCCCGAGCACCCGCCGGTCTGCGTGGGGGAGGCGCTGCCGTCCATCTCCAGCCACCGCGAGTTCTGGACCGAGTACGACACCAACGGCTCGCAGGTCACCGTGGTCGAGCGCGACGAGCAGCGGGCCAAGGCGTTCGCCGCGCTGCTGCGCCGCAAGATCGCCGACTGCGCCGAGCGGCTCATGGCGGAGAACCCGGACATCAAGGCGACCCAGAAGAGCTACGGCAAGATCAACGTCGAGGAGGGCGCCACCGTCCACGGCCTGCACACCGTCTCCGACTGGGGTTCCTCCGACGTCAGCCTGTTCTCGGTGGGTCGGGACGGCAGGACGGTGACGTACGTCCGGTGGGCGCAGATGGGTACGTTCGCACACGCGCAGGTCGCGGACTTCAAGGCGGCCACGGTGACCGCTGTCGGCAAGCTCTACTGAGCCCCGCTCGGCGGTTCCACCGAGCCCCGGCCGGAGCCGCTCCCCGGAGCCGGCCGCCGGGCGCGGCGCGCGCCGGCTTGTCCTCGGCGTACTCGACAGCCAGAAAAAAACTTTCCCCGGCGATGTCGAGAACCCGTGGCCGGCTCCGTCCCCGGGGTGAAGGCGGCCACAATGGGTCGCACCAGCACCGAGGAGAGACACGATGGCCAAGTACCTGCTGCTGAAGCACTACCGCGGCGCTCCGGCCCCCGTCAACGACGTGCCCATGGACAAGTGGACCCCGGAGGAGATCGCGGCGCACATGAAGTACATGGGCGACTTCGCGGCCCGGCTCGAGGAGACCGGCGAGTTCATCGACGGGCAGGCCCTCGCCCCCGAAGGGACGTTCGTACGGTACGACGGTGAAGGGCGGCCGCCGGTCACCGACGGCCCGTTCGCCGAGACCAAGGACCTCATCGCCGGCTGGATGGTGATCGACGTCGACAGCTACGAGCGCGCCGTCGAGCTGGCCGGGGAGCTATCGGCCGCGCCGGGTGCGGGCGGGAAGCCGATCCACGAGTGGCTCGAACTGCGCCCGTTCCTCACCGCGCCGCCCACCATCACGGAGTGAGCTCTGCCATGAACGAGGCGCTGCTCCGGAGCCTCACGCCGAGCGTGCTCGGCATCCTCGTCCGCCGCGGAGCCGACTTCGCGGCGGCCGAGGACGCCGTACAGGACGCGCTGGTCGAGGCGGTCCGTGTGTGGCCGGCCGGCCCTTCCGCGGACACGAGCAAGGGCGCCCCCGTCCGGGACCCCAAGGGCTGGCTGGTCACCGTGGCCTGGCGGAAGTTCCTCGACGCGACGCGGGCGGACGCCGCCCGGCGCCGGCGCGAGGATCTGGTCGAAGTGGAACCGGCCCCGGGGCCCGCGCCCGACGTCGACGACACGCTGCAGCTCTACTTCCTCTGCGCCCACCCGTCGCTCACCCCGTCGTCCGCGGTCGCGCTCACGCTGCGCGCCGTCGGCGGGCTCACCACCCGCCAGATCGCCCGGGCCTACCTGGTGCCGGAGGCGACCATGGCGCAGCGCATCAGCCGGGCCAAGCGCACGGTCTCCGGGGTGCGGCTCGACCAGCCCGGCGACGTCGCCACCGTGCTGCGGGTCCTCTACCTGGTCTTCAACGAGGGCTACTCCGGCGACGTCGACCTCGCCGCCGAGGCCATCCGGCTGACCCGGCAGCTCGCCACCGTGATCGACCACCCCGAGGTGTCGGGGCTGCTCGCGCTCATGCTGCTCCACCACGCCCGGCGCGCCTCACGGACCACGCCCGACGGCGGCCTGGTGCCGCTCGCCGAGCAGGACCGCGGCCGGTGGGACACCGGGGCGATCGCCGAGGGCGTCGGGATCCTCCAGTCGGCCCTGGCCCGCGACCGGATGGGCGAGTTCCAGGCCCAGGCCGCCGTCGCGGCACTCCACGCCGACGCACCCACCGCCGAGGAGACCGACTGGGTGCAGATCGTCGAGTGGTACGACGAGCTCGCCCGCCTGACCGACAGCCCGGTCGTCCGGCTCAACCGCGCGGTGGCCGTCGGCGAGGCCGACGGACCACGTGCCGGTCTTGCGGCGCTCACGGCGCTGGATCCCGCGCTGCCCCGCTACGCCGCCGTGGCGGCGTACCTGCACGAGCGTGACGGCGACCTGGCGACGGCTGCGCGGCTGTACGCCGACGCGGCCCAGAAGGCGCCGAACCTCCCCGAGCGCGACTACCTCACCCGCCGGGCCGCCCGCCTCAACGCCCTCGGGCGCGGCTGACGGGCCCCGCTCGTATCGACGGGCGGCAGGGGGATCGGCGCTGTGGCCGCCGCCCGCCTGCACGGGCAGGACCACAACGGGTGCGTGACCGGCCGCACGAGCCCGGTCGGCCGCCTCGACGTCACCGTGTGTAGGGGGCGGTGGTGAAGACGGCGAGGTCCGAGCGGCCGTCCGTGATCCACCAGTGGGTGGGCTGTTGGCCGTAGAGGGCGAAGATGCCGGCCGCCCCCCACTTGAGGACGATCTCGTCCTTGCCGTCGGCGTCGAGGTCCGTGCCCGCGTACAGCCAAGCGGCCCGGGCGTGTTCGCGCACCTTCGCGCCGTCGACACGGGCCGGCATGGTGCGTCGCAGCGTGCGCCGGTTCCGCACACCGGAGCGGTCGAGGCCGATCACCTCCGTCAACTCCTGTCCGAACCCGGAAGACCTGGGGCGCCGGTTGGCGGCCACGGCCAGCTCGTCGCGGCCGTCGCCGTCGGTGTCGGCGGCGGCCACGCCGCGACTGCCCGGGACGCGGAAGGCGACGGTCTCCCGGCCGCCGCCGAAGTGGACGGTGACCGTTTCGCGGACCGACGGCGCGGTGCCTTCGGTGTCGGGTTCGTTCTGGGAGGTTCCGTCGTCGGCGACGGCGAGGTCGCGGCTGCCGTCGCCGTCGAAGTCACCGAAGGCGAGGGCGTTGCCGGCGCGCAACTCCCGCCCGGTGGACGCTATGCCGTCCGGGCCGGCGGCAAAGTACAGGGAGCCGCTCTGCTCGCCGTCGTCGCCGTACTTCACCACCAGGCCGGTGGCCCGGCCGGCCGTCATCCGGTCGGCGACGGGCCGGCCCCGCTGCTGCTGTGCGAGGGGACGGCTGCCGGTGCGGGCCGGGCGGCCCGAGCGGTCGAACGGACCGTACAACAGGCTCAGCGAGCGGCCGGAGTCCAGCGCGAGGTCGGCATGACCGTCACCGTCGAAGTCGCCCGCGGCAGGCTCCGCTTCGCCGCGCCCGGACACCTCCGGCAGTGCGACACGGGTGGCTCGAAGGCCGGGCTCCGGGCGGCCCGCGGGGGTGCCCCATGCGATGTAGGGGTCGACCCCGGCCGGTCCGGCCGGATTGCGCTCGTTCCCGTCGCGCTCGCGGATCGCGGAGCCGACGAAGTCGGGGAAGCCGTCCCCGTCCAGATCGGCTGTGGCCACCCCCGCGATGTAATCGGGGTCCTGCTGTCCGGGGTCCACGGGGAAGCCGAAGTCGCTGCGGCCCAGCACCGTACGTACCTCCGGCTTCAGCCCGGCCCGCGAGCCGTACACGAAGGCGACCCGGGTGTCGGACCGGACGGGGATCTGGAGGTCGGGGTAACCGTCCCCGTTGACGTCGTCGGGAAGCTCGCCGCCCTTGCCCCGGGGGACGGGTGGGGACGCGGAGGGTGTGACGACGGCGAGGCCCGTCGCCGGGGGGCGTTCACGGGCGGCCGGCTGGTCGTCGCCGCACCCTGCGAGGAGCGACACGGCGACGCAGGCGGTGGCCAGGCGTCCGGGACTTCGTCTCATGGTCCACAGCAGACCTCTGCCCGGCCGACGGATCCACGGTCGGGCACCTCCTGTTACGGGACTGGGACGTACACCGCCATGCCGGCGGCGCGACCGTGCCACCGGGCTCCGGTACCCGGCCCGCCGACAGTCTCCGGAAGGGCCGGGCTAGGATCCGGGTCATGTCGCTGACGACGAAGGACGTGGACCGGTTCCAGGCCGCGAGGCCCCGTCTGGAGGCTGTCGCCTACCGCCTGCTGGGCTCCGTGAGCGAGGCCGAGGACGCCGTGCAGGAGACGTTCCTGCGCTGGCAGGCCGCCGACATCGAGCGCATCGACGTCCCCGAGGCGTGGTTGACGAAGGTGCTGACCAACCTGTGTCTCAACCAGCTCACGTCGGCCCGCGCGCGGCGCGAGTCCTATGTGGGCCAGTGGCTGCCGGAACCGCTGCTCGAAGGCGACCCGATGCTCGGCCCGGCCGACACCTTCGAGCAGCGGGAGTCGCTCTCGTACGCCGTCCTGACGCTCATGGAGCGGCTTTCGCCCAAGGAGCGGGCGGTGTACGTGCTGCGTGAGGCGTTCGGCTACTCGCATCGGGAGATCGCCGAGATCCTCGACATCACCGAGGCTTCGGGCCAGCAGATCCTCCACCGCGCGAGGAAGCACATCGCGGACGGCAGGACCCGCACCGAGATCGACGAGGCCGCCGCCCGGCGGATCGTCGAGGAGTTCCTGGCCGCGGCCACCAGTGGGCAGACCGAGCCGCTCGTACGGCTGCTCACCGCCGATGCCGTCGCGATCGGCGACGGCGGCGGGAAGGTCCCGGCCCGCGCCAGGGCGTTCGAGGGCGCCGTGGCGGTCGCGAAGTTCATGCGCGGCCTGTTCAAGCCCGCACGGTCCAAGCGCGCGCTGGCCGGCGGCTCGCCCGCCATCCACATGGCGAGCGCCAACGGCGGACCCGCCGTCGTGGCGGTGATCGACGGCCGGGTCATCGGCGTCATGTGCCCGGAGATCACCCCGGACGGTATCGCCGCGTTCCGCAGCCAGGTCAACCCGGACAAGCTCGGGCGCGCGACCGAGCGGTGGGCGGCCGCCGACCACGGGGAACCGCTGTTCCACGCCTTCTGACCGCGACGCCCGGAACCCCGGTCGGGATGTGAGCTGCTTCACATCGGGGTCGTGTCAGGAAACGGCGGGCTGCCCGGTTCAAGGGGTGAATCCGCGTAAGACACAGGGCGGAACGCGCAGACAGGAGCAGTCAAATGCAGCACCGCATCGTAGTCCTCGGCGCCGGATACACCGGAGCCACCGCCGCCGGCCGCCTCGCCAAGCGGCTGCACCGTGACGATGTCGCCATCACCCTCGTCAACGCAGAGCCCGACTTCGTCGAGCGTGTCCGGTTGCACCAGCTCGCGGCCGGCCAGGACCTGACCCCCCGGCCCTTCGACGAGATGTTCCGGGGCACCGGCGTGGAGCTGAAGCTCGCGCGGGTGACCGGCGTCGACGTCGACCGCAGGACCGTCGCCGTCGTCGACGCGACCGGCACCGCCGAGGAGTTGGCGTACGACACCCTCGTCTACGCCCTCGGCAGCGGCTGGAACGACCAGGGCGTGCCCGGCACCGCCGAGCACGCCCACGAGATCGCCGGCAGGGCGGGAGCGCTCCGGCTGCGCGAGCGTCTGGCCGGTCTGGACGCCGGGCAGCCCGTGGTCGTCGTCGGCGGCGGACTCACCGGTGTGGAGGCGGCGGCCGAGATCGCCGAGGCCCGCCCGGACCTCGACGTCGCCGTGGCCGCCCGCGGCGGTCTGGGCGACTGGCTCTCGGACAAGGGCCGCGGCCACCTGCGCAAGGTCTTCGGCGGGCTCGGCATCACCGTGCACGAGCACGTCGCCGTCACCGGCGTCGAGGCCGACCGTGTCATCACCGCCGACGGCGGGGCCGTCCCGGCCGCGGTCACCGTGTGGACCACCGGCTTCGCGGTCCACGCGATCGCGCGGGCCACCGCTCTGGAGGTCACCGACACCGGCCAGATCGTGGTCGACGGGACCATGCGCTCGGTGTCGCACCCGGACGTGTACGCCGTCGGGGACGCGGCCATGGCGATGGGCCCCGGTGACAAGCCGCTGCGGATGTCGTGCGCCTCGGGCACCCCCACCGCGTGGCAGGCCGCCGACGCCATCGCGGCGCGCCTGACCGGTGGGAAGCCGCCCAGGATCGCGATCCGCTACTTCAACCAGTGCGTCTCGCTGGGCCGCAAGGAAGGGCTGATCCAGTACGTCACCGCCGACGACCGGGCCGTCAACGCGGCCCTGACCGGCCGGCTCGCCGCCGTCTACAAGGAGCTGATCTGCAAGGGGGCGGCCTGGGGCGTCGCCAACCCGACCCTCGGGCTGCCGACTCGCCGCCGCCGCGTCGTCGTACAGGAGGCGGCCCCGGCCCGCTCGCCCTTCACGGCTTCGGCCTGAAGCGCACTGCGGCGGGCGCCCGACCCGGGCGCCCGCCGCACCGCTGTCCGGGCCCCGCGGGTCTCCTCTTCGCCCGGGCCGGCGAACGCCGTGATGCCCGTCACCCCCTCTCACCGGGGCGCCGGTGGGGGTGGCGCGCGGGGTGGGCGGTGTGGTTAGGGTCTGGTGAGTGCTTGGGAAGCAGGCACGCCCCGTAGCGTGATGGAGTGGGCGACGTGTGTCGCCCTTGTCGTGGTGTCAGGCGTGTGCCCTGCTCCGGTAAGCACTGCGGGCATCGGGTCCGCTGCCAGGAGGTCACGCATGACGCAGGAGAGCACAGTTGTGCCGTACGGGAGGACGGCGGCCGGGACGTCGACGGCCCCGCAGGCGCAGGAGCCCGTCGAGGAGCTGCGCGCCGAACTGGAACGCCTGCGCCGGCAGAACGCCGATCTGCGCGGCAGGGCCCGTACCCGTCCGGCGATCGCACTGGCCCAGGGCATCCTCGTCGAACGCTACGGCCTGCGCGAGTTCGACGAGGCGTTCGCCCTCATGCGGCAGGCCTCGCAGCACGCCAACATCAAGCTGCACCAGCTCGCCGACGCCCTGAGCCGTGTGCCCGGCCCCGATCCCGACGCGCACCTCTGGTTCCCGCGCCGGGCGTCCACCCCGCCTCCGCCCTTGCCCGGCGTCGACGTGGACCAGGGCGCCGGAGCGAACCAGGGCGCGGTACTGGGGGCGGCGTTGAGACGGGTCCTGACGATCGCCGGAACCCACATGGGCAACGTGCAGGTGGCCGATCGCTCGGGACTGCGCTTGGAGAAGCACACCGGTCATCCGAAGGAGTTCACCGACTTCTTCGCGTTCGTCGACGGACCCACGACGGCGTGCTCGCAGGCCGCCGCGGGGAAGGAACAGGTCACCGTCCGCGACGTGGCCACGGCGGAGGTGTTCGACGAGGACTCGCGCCGCACGATCCTGGAGGCGGGCAGCCGCGCGTGCCACAGCGTCCCGCTGAGCGACGGCCAGTCGGTACGGGGAGTCATCTCCTCCCATCACGCGCGCCCCTTGACCGGCTTCACCCGGCTGGAGATGCGGGCCCTCGAGGCCACCGGACAGGCGATGGGCCGGTGGCTGACGTGGCACCGCGACACCGTCGTACGGGACGCCCTCGAGGAGCTGCACCGCATCGCCCGCACCGCGGTCTGACCCTCACCGGGCGCGAGGCGGCGGTGCGCGCAGCCGAGCGGCGCCCGGACCGGCCCGGCGCCCCCTGTGACCTGACCTCGGCGGCCTGCACCCGGCCGCCGGCCCGGAACCGCGCGCGAGCGACGCCCGTCAGCCCACCAGGCGCCGACGCCAGTCGAGCGGGGTCACGTGCAGGGCCCGACCCGGGTCACCGTCCCAGTCGGTCCTCAGACCAACACCGTCGAGCGCGGCCACCACTTCACGGCCGACCGCCGCCGTGGTCTCCTCCGAGTCGTCGAAGCCGCCGAAGAGCAGCGTCAGACCGCGGCCGGCGGCGGCGGAGTCGGTGCACTGGGTGTGGAAGTAGACGAAGCCCCGGGTACCGGGTGCGACCTCGGCGCCGATCTCGGCGTCGCCGCAGGAACGGCAGCAGCTGAAGTTCTCCCTGGCCGTGATGCCCGCCTCCTCCAAGGCGGTGAAGGCGCGGGTGAGCCGCTCGGGGTCCGTCTCGCCCTGCCAGGCGGCCTGTTCCGCGACGCGCTCGAGCCACATCCGGTCGGCGAGCGCCTGCGCCTGCTCGCGCGAGACGGGCCGGTGGTCCTTTGTGACCAGGTACTCCTCGGCGACCTCGGCCAGTTCGGCACGGGAGGCGTAGCCGCCGACCAGCACCTCGCGGACGCGCTGCTCCAACTCCGCACGCTGGTCCGCACCGAGGTCGAGCGGCGGAACGTCGGGGGCCGGGCCCATGTCCAGCGGAGCCCATTCCACCCCGGCTTCCCAACCGGACTCCTGGCGTGCCCAGCCGGTCATCGCCGCTATCACGGCCTCCGCACTGTCGGTCATCGCCTGGAAGTGCCGGTCGGCGGAACCGTCGCGGTGCTCAAGTGTGTACGAGCCGCCGGTCTCGTGCCACACCTGGGTGAAGACGTCGGGCAGGTCGGGTATCCGCTGGACCACCAGGAAGCGGTCGCCGTCACCACCGATGCGCCGGACAAGCCCGGCCAGCTCGTCGACGGACACGCGGACGTGCCGTTCCCAGTTCTCCGTCTTCACCGCGATCTCCAGCATGCCCAAACTCTCCCACACGCCTCTGACAACGGAGGGCCCGTGCCGAATCGCGCCCGGTGCGGGGGCCGGTGCCTTGTCGAAGGCGGCGTAGCTCCGGTGGTTCCCGCCTCCGCGCCGCCGGACGAGTGCGACAGCGGCATGAGAGTGTCGACAGGCCGTTCTGCCCGCGAGCCGGTCGTTCCAGCCGCAACGGTGGACCTCCGGAACCAACCTGGACGCCGCGCAGGCACTCGAACCCGTCCTGGTCGCCGGACGGTTGGTCATGATCTTCGGCGAGCCGTTCGGCCAGGGTCTCGGCATGCACAACGTCCACCAGAACCAGGGTGACCCGCTCGGCAGCCAGGGGTGGGACGAGAACGGCATCCGGCAGGACCGAGCGACGACGGCCCGACGGCCCGACGGCCGTTTCGACGTGTTCCTCCCCAGGCTCTCCACTCAGGCCGACCGCACG
This sequence comes from Streptomyces sp. NPDC054887, assembly GCF_053610585.1. Lineage (NCBI taxonomy): Bacteria > Bacillati > Actinomycetota > Actinomycetes > Kitasatosporales > Streptomycetaceae > Streptomyces > Streptomyces sp. NPDC054887. Next base: position 54,758 of record NZ_JBSGYQ010000048.1, read on the forward strand.
GACGGCGACGGTCACCCGGCCTGGACCTCGCCGACCTGCCTCGTCGGCCGCGCTGCCCGTCTTACGGACAGTGGCGCGAGCGAACGACGCCCGGGCCGCTCAGGGCTGTGGGGACCGTCGGCCTTCGTCCCGGACCTCCACTGGGACAGTGCGCTCCTGCCGCACCTCCTCCACTCCGCGGGGGAGACGCGCGCACGGTGCCCCCCGCTGGTCATCAGCGCGTCCACCGGTGCCATGGGGTCGCCGGCCATCGTCTTGGCCAGCAGTACGCCGACCGCAAGCGGCAGCAGGGTCGCGGCCAGGGCCGTGCCGGTGCTGGTGACGTGATGCATGGTGATGCGCCGGGACGCGTCGGGAATCATGGTTCCCATTCCAGCGGCGGGGGAGTGGCGGGGCATCGGACGACGTACTCAGTTCGTCCGGCTCTTCGTACTCAGACCTCGGTGGCGTGGAACCGACGGTTCGCCCGGGAGGCCAGGCACCGTCGCCGTGTGCGGGGAGGCGCGGAACTGCCGCTGCCGACTGCCGCCGCGTCCGGGGCCGGAGTCCTACCGTCGGTTTCCGGCGGACAGCGGCGGAGTGGCCGCGGCTGCGCCTCTTCGCAACGGGAGTGCCCATGAAGAAGAACCGGCTGGCAGCAGGCGGCGCCGCGGCGGCGATCGCCGTCGGCATCGCTGTCGCGGCGGCGGCGCCGGCGAGCGCCGCCACGGCCGAGCGGATCGGCTCCGTACAGGAGCTGCAAGCCCACGTGGCGAAGGCGGTCGCCCTCGAGTCGACGCAGACGGGCACGCTCGGTGACCCGGTCGGCCAGAAGGTCGCCGAGTCGGTCGAGAGCTGACGGCGGTGGGCACCGTGGGAGTCGCGCGACGCGACGGTTGCGAGAAGGGGCCGGAACAGGATCCGGTCACCTGGTGTCCCAGCGGGACCGCGGACCGGCCGGAGTCGCAGGTGCTCGGCGTGCGGTCCGGTGAGGACGGGCAGGTCGTGTACCTGGACCGACCGGTCCCGGCCGCCGAGGTGCTGGGCGTGGTCCCGGCGGGCATCGAGCCCACTCGCGTGCTGAGGTTCGCCTCGCACTGCGTGTCCGCGTGCGCGCACCGGCGGGGCAACGACTGCACGCTCGTCGAGCGGGTACGGACGCTGCCGCCGGCTCGCGAGGAGCGATCGGTCCCACGGTGCCACCTGCGCGGACGATGCCAGTGGTGGCAGCAGGCAGGGGTCTCCGCCTGCCACCGGTGTCCGGCCGTGAGCACCGCGACCTTCCGTGAGGACACCCTCGCCACCCTGGTCGCGGACCCGGCGACCACGCCGGAACAACTGAACGCCTGGATCGCCGCCTCGCCGGACGGACCCGAACCCCCAGCCGGGCCCGACGGTCCGGAAGGCCGGGCGAAGGGGCACACGGCGAACGCTGGTACGGCACGCTGATCCGGCCCCCGCCGGTGCCCGCTGCCCAGTCCGACCGGCGGCGCCACAGCGGCACGACAACTGAATGGTCAGTACGGCCGGTGCGTCCGGGGAGAAGACTTCCCCGG
>NZ_JBSGYQ010000049.1:0-55962 GCF_053610585.1 Streptomyces sp. NPDC054887
CCGGCCCCGCGCCCGGGCGGCTGCCCCCTCATTCCCCGTACGCGTCCGCCCACTTGTCGGCCTGCGCGTACGACGGCACGCCCGGCGTGGCCGCCCCGCCACGCGCCACCGCCCACGCCACGTCGACCGCCTGCCGCACGGCCGCGCGGAACAGCAGCGAGCCCGTGCTGACCCGCGCCACCCCGAGCTCCGCGAGGCGCGCCACCGGCAGCCCTCCGGGTGCATACAGGATGTTCAGCGGCGTCTCGTACTCGGCGACCAGGGCCGCGACGACCGGCGCGTCCTGGAGTCCGGGGACGAACAGGCCGTCCGCGCCCGCCTCCCGGTAGGCGGTCAGCCGCCGTGCCGTCTCGCCCGACCGGTCCGGCAGCCAGTGGGTGTCCGTGCGCGCGTTGACGAACAGGGTCGGCGCCGCTTCCTTCACGGCGGCGATCAGTTCCCGCTGGAGGCCGATCGGCGCCAGCGTCCCGTCCGGGCGGCCGTCCTCGATGTTCACCCCCGCCACCCCCGCCCGTACGAGGCCGGCCGCCAGCGCCGCGACCCCGGACGGGCCCGCGCCGAAGCCGCCCTCGATGTCCACGGTGACGGGCACCGGCAGCCGCGCGAGCCGGCGCCCGAGGTGCAGCGTCTCCTCGCGTGCCGCGCTGGTAGCGTCCGGCTTGCCGGCGCTCGACGCCACACCCAGGCTGGTGGTCCCGATCGCGGCGAAACCGGCCTCGGCCAGTGCTGCGGCGGACGCGTGGTCCCAGGCGTTGGGGAGGACGAGCGGCGCGCCGGGGCGGTGGTGCAGGGCGCGGAAGGCGTCGTAGCGGTCCTGGTTCACGAGGCGGGTCCCTTCAGGAGGACGTCGAGTACGCCGCAGGCCAGCGCCAGGGCGTGACGGGATCCGGGGCACGGCCGGACGCCGTGCCCGAAGGGGGCACGGGCCGACTCCAGGTCCACGGGTACTTCGGTGCCCTCGGGCACGGGCCGGCCGCCGATCGCCGCTCCCGCTCCGGCGACGCGCAGGGTGGCGCGCACGGGTGGGGAGTGGGCGAGCGTAACGGCCAGCAACTCCTCGACGGAGCCGGGCGTTCCGTCCCTGGCGGCGCGTTCCAGCGCGCCGGTGATCAGGGCGGCGGTGGCGTCGCAGGTCTGCACGAGCAGCCCGATCCGGTTGGCGACGCTCTCGGGCTCGCCGTCGGGCAGCAGGGCCACCAGGGTCCGTACGCCCTCGTCGGCCCGTGCCGTCGACTCCGGCGCGGCTCCCGGCCGGTACGCCGCCGCCGCGCGCGTCGCGGCCACGACGTCCCCGCGCGCGCCGAGCGCGGTGCCCAGGACGGCCACCGGGACGAAGGGCGCGGCGGCCGGTGACGCGGCCCGCCGGGTCGCGGTCCGGGCCGCCGCCCGCAGCCGCCCGGGGTCCAGACGCCGCAACTCGCCCTCCGCCAGAACCCGGCGCCGGGCGTGCGTGGCGCCGTTGCTGAACCGCGGCACGGCGCCGCGCAGCCAGCGCATGGTTCCGGGCGCGCCACCGGCGGGGGCCGGCGGCACGAGGAAGCGGGGGTCGCCCAGCAGGGCGCGGGCGTCGGGTACGGGCGTCGTCATGCCCACGAACGTACGGGCGCAACACTTCGGCCCCGACCGAAGCGTGGCGGGGGCCGGCCCGTCGCCGGGCGGCGCCGACCGGCCGCCGCTGCACGTGGCGGGGGCCCGGCTGCCCGTCGTTACGCGCCCGGCGTGCCGGTCAGTGCCTCCGGGTCGATTCCCAGCGCCTCCCGCAGTGCCCGCTCGCCCTCTCGCGTCACCTTCACCGCCCGTTCGGAGCCGATGCGTACGCACCAGGCCGCCTCCAGCGCGTGGCGGCAGAGCGCCGCCCCCGCCACCCCCGCGAGATGCGGACGGCGTTCGGTCCAGTCGAGGCAGGAGCGCGCCAGCGGGCGCCGGCCCGTGCGGTGCAGGGCGATGCCCCGCGCGGCGAACCAGTCGAGACCCGCGTCGGTGAGCGCGAAGCCCGTGTCCTGCCGCAGCAGGCCCCGCGCCGTCATCGCGTCCGTGACCACGATGCCGAGCCGCCCGGCGAGGTGGTCGTAACACGTGCGGCCCCTGGCCATCGCGCTGCTCGCGCTCGCCGCCCGCAGGGAGCGGGGCGCCCCGGTCCGCTCGCCGGCCCGCGGCGCCGCCCGCGCGGCGAGGTCCTCGACCAGGTGGGCCGCCCCCGGGTCGGCGAAGCGGACGTACCGGTGCCTGCCCTGCCGTTCCTCGGCGAGCAGTCCGCCGGCGACGAGCTTGCCGAGGTGTTCGCTCGCCGTGGAGGCCGCCACCCCGGCGCGGCGGGCCAGTTCGCCGGCCGTCCACGCCCGGCCGTCGAGCAGCGCCAGGCAGAACGAGGCGCGGGTCTCGTCGGCGAGCAGGGCGGCGAGCGCGGCCAGCCGTCCCGCGGCCGGCAGCGGGACGGCGGCGGACGCGACGGCGGAGGCGGGGGAATCGGCGTGCGGCATGGTGCCAGGATGCGTCAGGAACCCTTCGGCACGCACCGAACCGTCCGGGACGCGGCGCCGGTCCTTCGGCGTGCGTTCCGAACCACCCCGGACGCGGAGCCCCCCTTCGGCGTTCCGAACCGTCCGGCCGCTCGTCAGCCGCGCGTCCGCACGTGCGCGTACTGGAGCGCCAGGCCGTCGATCAGCGCCCGCAGCCCCGTCTCGAACGCGCCCTCGTCGACCTGCTGCCGGCGCTCCGCGAGCAGGTGCGCCTGACCCAGGTGCGGGTAGTCCGCCGGATCGTACGCCGTCTCGTCGTCGACGAAGCCGCCGGCGAACGATCCGAGCGCCGAGCCGGTGATGAAGTACCGCATCAGCGCGCCGATGTACGTGGCCTGCGCGGGCGGCCACCCCGCCCTGACCATCGCCCCGAACACCGCGTCGGCCACCCGCAGTCCGGCCGGGCGCCGCCCGGGACCGCGTGCGAGGACCGGCACGACGTTGGGGTGCTCGGTGAGCGCCGCACGGTAGGAGAGCGCGTAGTCGTGCAGCGCCGTCTGCCAGTCGCGGCCGTCCGCCGGGTCGAACATCGACAGGTCGACCTTGGCGCTCACCCCGTCGGCGACCGCGTCGAGGATCTCGTCCTTGTTGCGGAAGTGGTTGTAGAGCGACGGCCCGCTGACCCCGAGCTCGGCCGCGAGCCGGCGCGTGGAGACGGCGTCGAGCCCTTCGGCGTCCACGAGCGCGCTCGCCGCCCCGACGATGCGGTCACGGCTGAGAAGGGGCTTGCGCGGTCGGGCCATGCGGCACATAGTAGGCCCGTCGAAAAGAAACTAGCAGTGCTAATTTAAGGTGGGGTGCCGGGATGAATCTGGAACTCAGCGAGGAGCAGACCGCCGTACGGCAGCTCGCCAGGGACTTCGGCGACCGCGAGATCGCTCCGTACGCCGTCGAGTGGGACCGGGTGGAGAGCGTCGACCGCGCGATCGTGAAGAAGCTGGGGGCCCTCGGCTTCCTCGGCCTGACGATCCCCGAGGAGTACGGCGGCTCGGGCGGCGACCACCTGGCGTACTGCCTCGTCACCGAGGAACTCGGCCGCGCCGACTCCTCGGTGCGCGGCATCGTCTCGGTCTCGCTCGGCCTGGTCGCCAAGACCGTCGCGCACTGGGGCACGGAGGAGCAGAAGCGGCGGTGGCTGCCCGGCCTCACCTCCGGCGACCTGGTCGGCTGCTTCGGTCTCACCGAGCCGGGCACGGGTTCCGACGCGGGCAGCCTCACCACCCGCGCCGTGCGGGACGGGGACGCGTACGTCGTCAACGGCTCCAAGACGTTCATCACCAACGGCACCTGGGCCGACGTCGTCCTGCTCTTCGCCCGCTCGACCGACGCCCCGGGCCACAAGGGCGTGAGCGCCTTCCTGGTGCCCACCGACACCCCCGGCCTGACCCGCCGCGAGATCCACGGCAAGCTCGGACTGCGCGGGCAGGCCACCGCGGAACTGACCTTCCAGGACGTACGGGTGCCCGCATCGGCGATGCTCGCGCCCGAGGGCAAGGGCTTCTCGGTCGCCATGTCCGCCCTCGCCAAGGGGCGCATGTCGGTGGCGGCGGGCTGCGTCGGCATCGCCCAGGCCGCCCTGGACGCGGCGGTGCGGTACGCCACCGAGCGCGAGCAGTTCGGGAAGACCATCGCCCACCACCAGCTCGTCCAGGAGCTGATCACCGACATCGCGGTCGACGTGGACGCCGCCCGGCTGCTGACCTGGCGGGTCGCCGACCTGATCGACCGCGGGCAGCCCTTCGTCACCGAGGCGTCCAAGGCGAAGCTCTTCGCCTCCGAGGCCGCCGTACGGACCGCGAACAACGCGCTCCAGGTCTTCGGCGGGTACGGCTACATCGACGAGTACCCGGCCGGCAAACTCCTGCGCGACGCGCGCGTGATGACGCTGTACGAAGGCACCAGCCAGATCCAGAAGCTCGTCATCGGCCGCGCGCTCACCGGAGTCTCGGCCTTCTGACCCGCGAGCCACCGCGATCCGCCGTGGCCGGCCCGGTCCGCCGGGTGACTACGCGAGGTGAGTACGGGAGGTGAGTACGGGAGCGGATGTGACTTGCCCCATGTCCGTCCATGCTGGCCGTCATGAGCGACACACCGGTCAAGCAGCAGAACACGACGGCCTACTACGGGCAGGCGGTGGCCGCCTTCGCGGCGGCCCTGGCGGCGGTGGCCCTCGGCATCCTGTACATGGACGCCGACCCGTGGGTGCGGGCCTTCCTCGCCGTCGGCGTCCTGTACCTGGTGACCTCCGCCTTCACCCTCGCCAAGGTGATCCGGGACCGCCAGGAGGCGGGGCAGATCGTCAGCCGCGTCGACCAGGCCCGCCTGGAGAAGCTCCTCGCCGAGCACGACCCGTTCCAGAAGCTCTGAGCGGCGCCCTAAGCGCTTGCTCACCTTCGGGGTATGGTATTCGTTCCTGTCGGACGGAAGGGGCGAGTCATGAGTGCGCCGGAGGAAACGGCCGAGCCACGCGACGACACGGCCACGCCGTGGAGCGAGGTCACCCCCGAGGCGGCCAGGAAGCTGCTGCTCGCGGCCGTCGAGGCGTTCGCCGAGCGCGGGTACCACGCGACGACGACCCGCGACATCGCGGGCCGCGCGGGGATGAGCCCGGCGGCGCTCTACATCCACTACAAGACGAAGGAAGAGCTGCTCCACCGGATCAGCCGCATCGGGCACGACAGGGCCCTGGACATCCTGGAGGCCGCGGCGGACCGGCCGGGCACGGCCGCCGAGCGGCTCGACGGCGCCGTACGCTCCTTCGTCCGCTGGCACGCGGAGCGGCACACCACCGCGCGCGTCGTCCAGTACGAACTCGACGCGCTCAGCGACGAGCACCGCGCCGAGATCATCGAGCTGCGGCGGCGCAGCGACGCGGCCGTGCGCCGCATCCTGCACGACGGGGTGAAGGCCGGGGAGTTCGACGTTCCGGACGTCCCGGGGACCACGCTGGCCGTGCTGTCGCTCTGCATCGACGTGGCGCGCTGGTTCAACGCGCAGGGGCGCAGGACGCCCGACGAGGTCGGCGAGCTGTACGCCGACCTCGTGCTGCGGATGGTCAACGCCCAGAAGTAGAGCGGGGCGCCCGGCCTCGTACCGGCGGGCGCCCGGCCTTGTGTCGCTGTCGGGCGCCCGGCCTCGTGTCCGCGGGGCTCTGTCGGCGGGGGCGCCGGCTCAGAAGTAGTACCGGGACACCGACTCCGCCACGCACGCCGGCTTGTCGCCGCCCTCGCGCTCGACGGTGACGACGGCCGTGACCTGCACGCCGCCGCCCGCCTCCGTGACGTCCGTGAGCACGGCCGTCGCCCGCACCCGCGAGCCGACCGGCACGGGGGAGGGGAAGCGGACCTTGTTGCTGCCGTAGTTGATGCCCATCTTCATGCCCTCGACCCGCATGACCTGGGGCACCAGGGCCGGCAGCAGCGACAGCGTCAGGTATCCGTGCGCGATCGTCGTGCCGAAGGGGCCCGCCGCGGCCTTCTCCGGGTCCACGTGGATCCACTGGTGGTCGCCTGTCGCCTCGGCGAACAGGTCGATCCGCTTCTGGTCGACCTCCAGCCACTCGCTGTGCCCCAGCTGCTCGCCGACCCCGGCGCGCAGCTCCTCGGCGGACGTGAAGATCCTCGGCTCTGCCATGTCCCGGCCCCTGCCTCTCATACGGCTGCACCATCGCGTTCCGACCATGTGTCTAAGCGCTTGCTCAGCATGGTTCGGCGGCCGGGTTCTGTCAACGGAGTCCCGGTAGGGTTCGGGAAGTGCCTCAGATACCAGAGAAGATCCACGAGCTCACGGTCGGTCAGCTGTCCGCACGCAGCGGCGCCGCCGTGTCGGCCCTGCACTTCTACGAGTCCAAGGGTCTGATCACCAGCCGCAGGACGGCGGGCAACCAGCGCCGCTACAGCCGGGACGCGCTGCGCCGCGTCGCGTTCGTGCGCGCCGCCCAGCGCGTCGGCATCCCGCTCGCCACCGTCCGGGAAGCCCTGTCGCAGCTCCCCGAGGAGCGCACCCCCAACCACGAGGACTGGGCCCGGCTCTCGCGGGCGTGGCGTTCGGAACTCGACGAGCGCATCAAGCAGCTCGGCAGGCTCCGCGACCACCTCACCGACTGCATCGGCTGCGGCTGCCTGTCGCTGCAATCGTGCGTCCTGACCAACCCGGACGACGTCTTCGGCGAACGCATCACCGGCTCCCGGCTCTACCCCGAACGCCGCGGCGTCCGCCCCGCCCCGGCAGACCCGGACCCGGCGCCGGAGCCAAGCGCCTGAGCCGCCCCGCCGCACGCCTCGCCCCGCCGCACGCCCCCCGCTGCGCCCGGCCTACCGCAGCGCCGCGCCCACCAGCTCGGCACTGGACTTCGCCGGCAGGCCGTCGGGAAGCAGCAGGGTGTCCTCGAGGCCGATCCTGGTCGCAAGGCCGAGCGCGCGGGCCAGCCGCAGCACCGGCCACGCGCCGCCGTCCTCGCCGTGCAGCAGCACGGGTCTGCCGCGCGCGTCGCCCAGCTCGCTCAGCAGGGCGCGGGCGGAGCTCCCGGCCGTGGCCGGGTCGGTGTCCGTCACCTCGGCGAGCACGCGCAGCACCCGGGGTGCGAGCGGCGAACCGAGGAAGCGGCGTACGCCGTCGGTGCCCGACCAGAGGCCGGCCTCCACGCCGACACCGCGCTCCATGAGGGCCGCCGCCACCTCTTCCGCGCCGGGCTCGTGCCAGTTCACGGACGCGTGGTCCGGCAGCACCGTCCAGGCGCGCACCAGATCGGCCCGCCGCCGCGGATCGGATTCGGCCCAGGCCCCGGTGGTCACCCCGACGGGGACCGTCGCGGGGAGCACGGCCCGTATCGCCGTCAGCGCCGCGGCCACCGCTCGCGGCGACAACGTGTCGTCGCCGCAGGGGGACTTGGGGTGCACGTGCACGTCACAGGCACCGGCGGCGACCGCCGCGACAGCGGCCTCGGCCATCGCGTCCGGCGTCAGCGGCACGGCCGCACTCTCGCCCGCACCGCGCGGGCCGTTCAGGCAGACCTGGATCCGAAGCAGGCTCATGTGTCCGATGGTGACAGCCACCACTGACAACGCGGCGGCCCGCGCGGCCGGCGGCGGTGGTGGGGGCGGCACGGGGGCGCGGCTGTCGGGGGAGCGCCGCGCCCGCGCGCGCTCACGCCACCGACGCCAGCTCCCTGCGCCGCACCCTCTTGGACTCCGCCAGCGCCCCGGGCGTCAGAACGGGCTGCGGCACCAGGATGCCGCAGCCCGTGCAGACCGGCCCGTACCAGGGATCGTGCGCCAGTCCCTGCTTCCAGACGATCCGGCTGTCCGCGCACACGGGGCAGTGGGACCCCGGTTCGGACTCCAGGGCGGAGATGAGCCGGCGCAGTACGTCGCCGAGCGGCGCCACCGGATGCACGGCGGGATCGTCGCACCAGGCCACTCCGCACCCGCCCCAGGTGCGGCGGTGCCAGTCGTCGAAGGAGCCGGGGCGCCGCAGCCCGTCGTGCTTCTCGCGCTTGCGCCGCCGGGCGAACTCCACCTCGTACGCGAGCCAGACGGCCCGCGCCTCCTCCAGCTCTTCGAGCGCGGCCACCAGCCGCGCCGGATCGGGGGCCCTGTCTTCCGGTTCGATCAGGTGCCTCGAACACAGATGGTCCCAGGTGGCCCGGTGCCCATAAGGGGCGAACCGTTCCAGGCATTTGCGCAGCGAGTACCGCCGCAACGCCAAGTCGCACCGCGGGTCGCGTACTTGTCTCGCCAGACTCCGGAAACCGGCCATAGCGCTTGTCACCTCCGTCGCTTGTACTTCGGCGTCACAGAGTGGACGTACGGGTGCCCCGATCGGTGCCATCGAAAATCGAATGGCCGGCATCAGTGGGGGGATTTCGCAAAGGTGACGCATCCTCACTCTCGGCCGGGCGTGTACCGCCACTAGCGCCCGTCGCGCCTGCCGCCCCCGCGAGGAGCACGCACGCGACGACGGCGTACCGGTCCCGCACAGCACAGAACGGCCCTGGCAGCAGCCGTGATCGCCCTCGCGGCGGGTCTGCTGTCCCCCCGCCGGCCGCCACCGCCGACACCGGACGGGCGGCGGCGGGGGCTTCCGCGCCCGTGACGGACCACTGCGCGAGCCAGTGCGAAGACGTCCTGCCGCCCGGTCGGAACGGCAACGCGACTCTGGCCGAAATCCTCGCCCACCGTGTCCTCCGCACCCGCCCCGCGCACAGCTCCGACCAGATCGCGCTACGCGGCCCTGGTCGACGGCCACCAGGGCCTCACCGACGACAAGCTGACCGACTTCTTCAACGACGCCTCCTTCGGCGTCCCCGACGGCCAGGTCGTCTCCGTCGTCCGCCCCCGCGACGGGGCGGGGGCTCCCGCGGGCCCCGGCCCGGGTGCCGCCCGTGAACCCCTCAGCGGTACAGGAGGTACTCCCGGCGCACCGTGCGGAACGCCGCCAGGTCCGAGCGCCAGGCGTCCACCACCTCGTCCGTGCCCGCCCCCGCGTCGATCATCGTGCGGACCCGGGTGTTGCCCGTGAGCCTGTCGATCCAGTGGTCCGGCCGCCAGGCGAAGCCGCTCCAGCTCCGCTTCGCCGTGACGAGCAGCGCGATGCCGGTGCGCACCGGGTCGTACGCCTCCCGGTCGTGCACATGCAGCTGCACCCCGCCGATCGTCTTGCCCTGGAACTTGGAGAACACCGGTGCGAAGTACGCCTCCCTGAAGTGCACACCGGGCAGCCCGGCCGCGTTCGCCGCCTCCGCCCAACGGCGGTCGACGCCCTCCGCGCCCAGCAGTTCGAACGGCCGGGTCGTGCCCCGCCCCTCCGACAGGTTGGTGCCCTCGAAGAGGCAGGTCCCCGCGTACACCAGCGCCGTCTCGGGCGTCGGCATGTTAGGGCTCGGTGGCACCCACGGCAGTCCGGTCGCGTCGAAGAAGTCGCCGCGCCGCCAGCCCGACATCCGCACCGTCTCCAGCTCCACCGGCCGCTTGAGGAACTCGCCGTTGAACAGCCGCGCCAGCTCACAGACCGTCATGCCGTGGGCCTGTGCGATCGGTTCGCGCCCCACGAACGTGGCGAACGCCTTGTCCAGCACGGGCCCGAGGGCCGCGCGCCCCGTCACCGGGTTCGGCCGGTCGAGCACCACGAACCGCTTGCCGGCGAGCACGGCCGCCGCCATGCAGTCGTACAGCGTCCAGATGTACGTGTAGAACCGGGCGCCCGCGTCCTGGATGTCGAACACCACCGTGTCCACGCCCGACGCCGTGAAGACGTCGGCGAGCGGCTGCCCGCTCTTCAGGTACGTGTCGTAGACCGGCAGCCCCGTCGCCGGATCGTCGTACCGCCCCTCCGAGCCGCCCGCCTGCGCGGTCCCCCGGAAGCCGTGTTCGGGTCCGAAGACGGCCGTGAGGTTCACCCGTTCGTCGGCGTGCATGACGTCCACGACGTGCCGTACGTCGGCGGTGACGCCCGTCGGGTTGGTGACGATCCCGACTTTCTGGCCTTCGAGCGGCGCGTACCCGTCGGCGGCCAGCCGGTCGAAGCCGGTGCGCACCCGGAACCGCCCGTGGGCGGCGCCGGCGGCCGGGGAGGCGGCGCCGAGTGCTCCGGCGGCCCCCGCCGCACCGGTGGCGGCCAGCAACCCGCGTCTGGACAGGCTCATCCCAGTACCTCCGTGATCGCGGTGTCTGTCATGGCCACGCACGCTAGCGCGCGAGGAGGCCGCGGGGAACGAGCCGGGCGGTGCGGGCCGGTGGTGTCCCACCTCTTCCACAGCTCCATACCGACCGGTTAGTCTGCCCGAGTCACCGGCAGGATCGGCAGGAGAGGCGGGACCTCAGGGATGAGCCAGTTCCAGGACGCGGGAGTCGTCGTGACCGGTGCGGGAGGCGGCATCGGCGCCGCCCTCGCTCGCGGATTCGCCGCCGCGGGAGCCCGCGTCGTCGTCAACGACCTCGACGCACAGAAGATCAAGGCGATCGCCGACGAGATCGGCGCGACCGCCGTCGCGGGCGACGCCTCCGCGATCGTCGAGGAGGCCCGCGAGGCGCTCGGCGGCCGGGTCGACGTGTACTGCGCCAACGCCGGCCTCGCCTCCGGCGGCGACGCCTTCGCCGACGAGGCGGTCTGGGCCGCGGCCTGGGACGTCAACGTGATGGCCCACGTCAGGGCGGCCAGGGCGCTGCTGCCCGACTGGCTGGAGCGCGGCAGCGGCCGGTTCGTCTCCACCGTCTCGGCGGCCGGGCTGCTGACGATGGTCGGCGCGGCCCCGTACAGCGTCAGCAAGCACGGGGCGCTGGCCTTCGCGGAGTGGCTGTCGCTGACCTACCGTCACCGGGGCGTCAAGGTCCACGCGATATGCCCGCAGGGCGTGCGCACCGACATGCTGACCGCCGCGGGCTCGGCGGGCGACCTGGTCCTCGCGCCCACCGCCATCGAGCCCAAGGACGTCGCGGACGCCCTCTTCGAGGGCATCGAGGCCGACCGCTTCCTGATCCTGCCGCACCCCGAGGTGGCCGGGTACTACCAGGCCCGCGCCGGTGACCCGGACCGCTGGCTGACCAACATGAACCACCTTCAGCGCAAGTGGGAGGAAGCGGGCCGATGAGCGAGCCGACCAACGAGAGCGCGACCGGTTCCGTCTACGCCGCGAAGCCCTGGCTCGCCCAGCTCACCGACGCCCAGCGGGCGCCCGTGAACCCGCCCGCCACCCTGCTGCACGCCTTCCGCGACGCGGTGGCCCGCGCGCCCGAACACCCCGCCCTCGCCTACTTCGACGGCCGCCTCGGCTACCGCGAGACCGACGCGCTGTCGGACTCCGTCGCGGGCCACCTGGCCGCCCGGGGCCTGCGGCAGGGCGACCGGGTCGCGATCATGCTCCAGAACAGCCCGCACTTCGTCATCGCGCTGCTCGGCGCTTGGAAGGCCGGCGCGGTCGTCGTACCGCTCAACCCGATGTACAAGTCGGCCGAGGTGGCCCACGCACTCGGTGACGCCGAGGCGAGCGCGCTGATCTGCTCGGACCGCGCCTGGGAGGCGTACCTGCGCGACACCGCCGCCGCCTCGCCCGTGCACATCGCCCTCACCGCCTGCGAACTCGACCTCCAGACCAGGAACGACACCCGCGTACTGGACTTCGAACGGGCGCGGCCCGCCTCCGACGCGGACGACCTCGTGGCCGTCGCCCGCCGCGGGCTCCCGGCCCCGGCGGACCGCGAGCCCACCGCCTCCGACGTGGCCCTCATCAGCTACACGTCCGGCACCAGCGGCACGCCCAAGGGCGCCATGAACCTGCACGGCGGGATCATGCACAACGCCGAGCGCCAGCGCACCGGCCACCCCGTGGCCGAGGGCTCGACGTACTTCGCCCTGGCGCCCCTCTTCCACATCACCGGCATGGTCTGCGAACTCGCCACCTGCGTCGCCAACGCCGGCACGCTGGCCCTCGCGTACCGCTTCCACCCGGGCGTCGTCCTGGACGCGTTCGCCGAGCACCGCCCCGCCTACACCGTCGGCCCCTCCACCGCCTTCATGGCGCTCGCCGCGACACCCGGCGTCACGCGGGAGCACTTCGCCTCCTTCGACGTGATCTCGTCGGGCGGCGCGCCGCTGCCCCCGGCGCTGGTCGAGAAGTTCCGCGCCGGCTTCGGGCCGTACATCCGCAACGGGTACGGGCTCACCGAGTGCACCGCGCCCTGCGCGTCCGTGCCGCCCGAGAAGGAGGCGCCGGTCGACCCCGCCTCGGGCACGCTGTCCGTCGGGGTGCCCGGACCTGACACGCTCGTGCGCATCGTCGACGAGAAGGGCGAGGACGTGCCCCTCGGCGAGCAGGGCGAGATCGCCGTCAGCGGCCCCCAGGTGGTGCCCGGCTACTGGCGCCGCCCCGAGGCGACCGCCGAGGGCTTCCCCGGCGGCGAGCTGCGCACCGGCGACATCGGCTTCATGGACGAGGGCGGCTGGCTCTACGTCGTCGACCGCAAGAAGGACATGATCAACGCGTCGGGCTTCAAGGTCTGGCCGCGCGAGGTCGAGGACGTCCTCTACACCCACCCGGCGGTGCGCGAGGCGGCCGTCGTCGGCATCCCCGACGCCTACCGCGGGGAGAGCGTCAAGGCGTACGTCAGCCTGCGTCCCGGGGCCGACGCGGGGCCCGCGGACCTCTCCGCGTACTGCTCGGAGCGGCTGGCCGCGTACAAGTATCCGCGCGAAGTGGAGATCCTGCCCGAACTTCCCAAGACGACGAGTGGGAAGATCCTCAGGCGGGAACTGCGTTCCCGTTCCTGAACTCCCCACAGTGTGTTCCGACGAAAGGCAGGTGGCGGCAATGGCCAGGACGACGGACGGAAGCGGCATCCCCGTCCCCCAGAGGCTGCTGGCCGCCGCCACCCGCCTGTTCGCCGAGCGCGGGTACGACCGCACGTCGGTGCAGGAGATCGTCGAGGCGGCCGGCGTCACCAAGGGCGCGCTCTACCACTACTTCGGCTCCAAGGACGACCTGCTGCACGAGGTGTACGCCCGTGTCCTGCGGCTCCAGCAGGAGCGCCTCGACGCGTACGCCGACGCGGACGCGCCGGTGGAGCGGCGGCTGCGGGACGCGGCGGCGGACGTGGTGGTCACGACCATCGACAACCTCGACGACGCGTCGATCTTCTTCCGGTCGATGCACCACCTGAGTCCGGAGAAGGACAAGCAGGTGCGGGCGGAGCGGCGGCGGTACCACGAGCGGTTCCGCGCGCTGGTGGAGGAGGGGCAGCAGGCGGGCGTGTTCTCCACCGCCACCCCGGCCGACCTCGTCGTCGACTACCACTTCGGCTCGGTGCACCATCTGTCGACGTGGTACCGCCCGGACGGCCCGCTCACCCCGCAGCAGGTGGCGGACCACCTGGCGGACCTGCTGCTGCGGGCGCTGCGGCCGTAGGTCCGGGGCCGTCCCCGTAGGCCGAGGGGGCCGGAGCCGCGCGGGAAGCGGCTTCGGCCCCTTTCGCGCTCCCTCGGCCGGGCGCGCGGCCGTCCGTCAGCGGTCCGTACCCGGCTCCGGTGTGCCGGCCGCGGGGGACTCCGGTCTCGTGTAGAGGATGTCCCGGGCCTGCTCGGCGGCGCGGGTGATGCTCTCGGCGACGAAGTCGACGAACCGGGAGATGTTCTCCAGCCGGACGGCGGCGGGGGTGCCCGGGCCGAGGACGTCGACGCCGGCCCGTGCGGTTTCGCCGAGCTGGGCGGTGGAGCGGGCGCTGGCCATCAGCGACTGGTACCAGACGTCGTCGTCGACGAAGTAGCGCTCGCGGCGGCCCTCGTCGCGCTCCCGGCGGACCAGACCCTGCTCCTCCAGGAACGCGATCGACTTGGAGACGGACGCCGGGCTGACCTGGAGGCGCCGGACGAGTTCCGCCGCGGTGAGGCTGCCCTCGTCGGTGGTGTAGAGGCAGACCAGCAGCCGCGCCCCCATCCGGGATATCCCGGACTGTTCCAGCACCTTGGTGAACGTCTCCTCGTACGCGCGCACCGCCTCGGCGTCGCGCCCGTGGGCGGGCGGCGGCGTCTCGGGGTCCCGGGCCGTGGACTGCCCGCGCCGGCGGGCGCGTTGTTCGGTGGCGCGCTGGGCCTGGTCGGGGCGGTAGGCGGTGGGGCCGCCGTTGCGCATGACCTCGCGCGTGATCGTCGACGTGGGGCGGTCCAGGGCCCGGGCGATCTCCGCGTAGGCGAGTCCCTCGGCCAGTCCCAGCGCGATCTGCCGGCGTTCCTGCTGGGTGAGCCTGCCTCCCGGCATCGCGGTCTCCTTCGTCTGTGCGGCCTCGTCCGTACGGCCCGCGGAGCCGCCACCATAGCGTTCACCCTCATGCTGTTGCAACGGCCTGCGGCAGGTTCGTTGCATTAACCGGCAGCGCCATTGCTCCAATATCCCTGTACTGGCCTGGAGTTATGCGGTTCTGACGGAACATCTTCGTTGCCGAGACCGTGAACGCAACGTAGCGTTTCACTCATCGGAAACGACGAACCGCAGAAACCCAAGGAGCACACCATGCAGAAGTTCGACACCCCCGCCGCGATCGCCACCGTCCTCGACATCCCCGCCGGGCTCGTCCGCTTCATCGCGGCCGACCGCGCCGACACCACGGTCGAGGTCCTCCCGGCGAACGCCTCCAGGAGCCGCGACGTGAAGGCAGCCGAGCAGATCGAGGTCGCCTACGGCGAAGGCGTCCTGCGGATCGCGGCCCCGGAGGCGAAGAACCGGATCCTCGGCAACTCGGGATCGGTCGAGGTGACCGTCCAGCTCCCCGCCGGCTCCCGTGTCGAGGCCAGGGCGGCGAGCGCAGAGTTCCGGGCGGTCGGACGCTTCGGCGACGTCGTCCTGGACGGCGCGTACGGCACCACCAAGGTCGACGAGGCCGCGAGCCTGCGCCTCACCGCCCACGCCGGAGACATCACGGTCGGCCGCCTCAACGGCCCGGCCGAGATCAGCACCGGCAAGGGTGACATCCGGATCGCCGAGGCCGTGAGTGGCACAGTCGTGCTGCGCACGCAGATGGGCGACGTGTCGGTGGTCGCCGCCGCCGGGGTCTGCGCCTCCCTGGACGCCGGGACGGGATCGGGCCGCATCAACAACGCGCTCAGGAACACCGGGGGCGCGGCCGGCCTGAACATCCACGCCACCACCGAGTACGGCGACATCGACGCCCGCAGCATCTGAACCGCCCCACCCACCGCAGCCTCAAGCCACCACAAGGGAGCTCCCCTCATGACCACCAGCTCGGCGATCGCGGCGAACGGGCTGCGCAAGGCGTACGGCGACAAGACCGTCCTCGCCGGTATCGACCTGGACGTTCCCGCAGGCACGGTCTTCGCCCTGCTCGGCCCGAACGGCGCCGGCAAGACCACCGCCGTGAAGATCCTCTCCACCCTCGTCTCCGCCGGCGCCGGTTCTGGCGAGGTCCGCGTCGGCGGCCACGACCTCGCCACCGACGCGCAGGCGGTACGCGCGGCGATCGGCGTCACCGGGCAGTTCTCCGCCGTCGACGGCCTGATCACCGGCGAGGAGAACATGCTCCTCATGGCGGACCTGCACCACCTGCCCAAGCGCGAGGGCCGTCGCGTCGCCGCCGAACTCCTTGAACGCTTCGACCTGGCGGAGGCGGCGAAGAAGCCCGCCTCCACCTACTCCGGCGGCATGAAGCGCCGCCTGGACATCGCCATGACACTGGTCGGCGACCCGCGGATCATCTTCCTCGACGAACCGACCACCGGCCTCGACCCGCGCTCCCGCCACACCATGTGGCAGATCATCCGCGCACTGGTGTCCGACGGCGTCACCGTCTTCCTCACCACCCAGTACCTGGAGGAGGCCGACGAACTCGCCGACCGCATCGCCGTACTCAACAACGGCAGGATCGCCGCCGAAGGCACCGCCGGCGAACTCAAGCGCCTCGTCCCCGGCGGCCACGTCCGCCTCCGCTTCACCGACCCCGACACCTACCGCGCCGCCGCCACCGCACTGACCGAAGCCGGCCGGAACGACGAGACCCTCGCCCTCCAGATCCCCAGCGACGGCAGCCAGCGCGACCTGCGCTCCGTCCTGGACCGGCTGGACGCCGCAGGCATCGAGGCGGACGAGCTGACCGTCCACACCCCCGACCTCGACGACGTCTTCTTCGCCCTCACCGGCGGCGGCGCCGGCCTCCCCGCCCAGCCCAGCCGGGCCGGTCGGCCCGACCAGTCCGAGGAGAACGCCCGATGAGTACCCTGCCCCTCGCCGTGCGCGACTCGTCCACCATGCTGCGCCGCAACCTCCTGCACGCCCGGCGCTACCCGTCCCTCACGCTCAACCTGCTGCTCACGCCGGTCATGCTGCTGCTGCTCTTCGTCTACATCTTCGGCAACGCGATGAGCGGCGGCGCGGGCCGCTCCGCCTACATCGCCTACATCGTCCCCGGCATCCTGCTGATGACCATCGGGTCCACCGTCATCGGCACCGCCGTGTCCGTCTCCACCGACATGAACGAGGGCATCATCGCCCGCTTCCGCACCATGGCCATCCACCGCGGTTCGGTGCTCGTCGGGCACGTCGTCGGCAGCGTCCTCCAGTCGGTCGCCAGCGTGGTCCTCGTCGGCGCGGTCGCCGTGGCCATCGGCTTCCGCTCCACGGACGCGACCGCCCTGGAGTGGCTGGCGGCGTTCGGGCTGCTCGTCCTCTTCGCCACGGCCCTCACCTGGATCGCGGTCGGCATGGGCCTGGTCAGCCCGAACGCCGAGGCGGCCAGCAACAACGCGATGCCGCTCATCCTGCTGCCGCTGCTGTCCAGCGCCTTCACCCCGGTCGACTCCATGCCGGGCTGGTTCCGGCCGATCGCCGAGTACCAGCCCTTCACCCCTGCCATCGAAACCCTGCGGGGCCTGCTGCTCGGCACCGAGATCGGCCACAACGGATGGCTCGCCGCCGCCTGGTGCCTCGGCCTCGCTGTCCTCGGCTACCGCTGGTCGACCTCGAAGTTCAACGACGACCCCAGGTAACCGCCGTGACGGCGCGGGCCGCCTTCCGCCCGCCACCCGCTCCGCGACAGGGCGGCGTACCCCGACACCCGTCGGCGTACGCCGCCCCGTTCGCGTCCGGGGCCGGTCCGTGGACGAGGGAGGAGCCCCCTGCCGCGTCCCGTCAGACGTACTTCTTCAGTTCCCGTCGCGCCAGCGACCGCTGGTGCACCTCGTCGGGACCGTCCGCCAGCTTCAGCGTCCGCGCCCCCGCCCACAGCTCCGCCAGCGGGAAGTCCTGGCTGACACCGGCCGCGCCGTACAGCTGCACCGCCTTGTCGATGATGTCGACGACCGCGCGCGGTGTGGCGATCTTGATGGCCTGGATCTCGGTGTGCGCCCCTCGGTTGCCCACCGTGTCCATCAGCCACGCCGTCTTGAGCACCAGCAGCCGCAACTGCTCGACGGCCACCCGCGCGTCCGCGATCCACGTGTGCACGACGCCCTGCTGGGCGAGCGCCTTACCGAAGGCCGTCCGTTCCACCGCCCGCCGGCACATCAGCTCGATCGCCCGCTCCGCCATGCCGATCAGCCGCATGCAGTGGTGAATCCGGCCCGGCCCGAGACGTGCCTGGGCGATGGCGAAACCGCCGCCCTCCTCGCCGACCAGGGCCGACGCCGGCACCCGCGCCCCGTGGAAGAGGACCTCCGCGTGACCGCCGTGCGAGTGGTCCTCGTACCCGTAGACCTGCATCGCGCGCCGGACCTCGACGCCCGGGGTGTCGCGCGGCACCAGGATCATCGACTGCTGGCGGCGGACGTCCGCGCCGTCCGGGTCGGTCTTGCCCATGACGATGAAGATCTTGCAGTCGGGGTTCATCGCCCCGGAGATGTACCACTTGCGGCCCGTGACGACGTACTCGTCGCCCTCGCGCTCGATCCGCGTCTCGATGTTCGTCGCGTCCGACGAGGCGACCTCCGGCTCCGTCATCGCGAACGCCGACCGGATCTCACCGGCGAGCAGCGGCTCCAGCCACTGCTTCTTCTGCTGCTCGGAGGCGAACTGCGCCAGCAGTTCCATGTTCCCCGTGTCCGGCGCCGCGCAGTTCAGCGCGGTCGGCGCGAGGTGCGGGCTGCGGCCGGTGATCTCCGCGAGCGGCGCGTACTGGAGGTTGGTGAGACCCGCGCCGTACTCCGCGTCCGGCAGGAAGAGGTTCCACAGGCCCTGCCTGCGCGCCTCCGCCTTGAGGTCCTCCACGACCTGCGGGGTGTCCCACGGCGACGCGAGACGCTCGCGCTGCTCGTGGGCGACCGTCTCCGCCGGGTACACGAACTCGTCCATGAAGGCGAGCAGTTTGCCGCGGAGCTCTTCGGTCCGTGCGTCGTATGCGAAATCCATGGCGGGACTCAGCCTTCCTGAAGGGTGGTCAGACCGTGCTCGATGAATACGGGCACGAGGTCGCCGATCCGGTCGAAGCCGGCGCCGACGGTCTGCCCGAGCGTGTAGCGGTAGTGGATGCCCTCGAGGATCACGGCGAGCTTGAACCACGCGAACGCCGTGTACCAGGCGATGGCCGAGGTGTCCCGGCCGGACCCGGCGGCGTACCGCTCGACGATCTCGCGGGGCGAGGGGTGGCCGGGGGCGCCGGCCGTCGTGGAGACGGGCGAGTCGGCCGTGTCCGGCCGGGAGCTGTACATGACGAGCAGCCCGAGGTCGGTGAGCGGGTCGCCGAGGGTCGACATCTCCCAGTCGAGTACGGCGTTGATCCGGTCGTCGGCGCCGCCGATCAGGACGTTGTCGAGCCGGTAGTCGCCGTGCACGACCGTGGGCGCGGGGGAGTCGGGCAGCGAGCGGCCGAGCGCGGCGTGCAACTCGTCGATGCCCGCCAGCTCCCGGTTGCGGGACGCGTCGAGCTGCTTGCCCCAGCGGCGCAGTTGCCGGTCCAGGAAGCCCTCGGGGCGGCCGAAGTCCTCCAGGCCGACCGCCGCGGGATCCACGGCGTGCAGGGCGACGAGGGTGTCGACCAGGCCGAGGACGGCGGCGCGGGTCCGCTCGGCGCCGATCGCGGCCAGCTCCTCGGCCGTCCGGTACGGAAGCCCGTCCACGAACTCCATGACGTAGAACGGCGCCCCGAGGACCGACTCGTCGTCGCACAGCAGCAGCGGCGCGGGGACCGGCACGTCGGTCGGGTGCAGCGCGCTGATCACCCGGTACTCGCGCTTCATGTCGTGCGCGGTCGCCAGCACATGGCCGAGCGGCGGCCGCCGGACCACCCACCGGGACGCGCCGTCCGTGACGGCGTACGTCAGGTTCGACCGGCCGCCCTCGATGAGCCGGGCGCTGAGCGGTCCGCTCACCAGCCCCGGCCGCACGCGGTCGAGATGACCGCGCAACCGGTCGAGATCGAGACCTGGCGGGTGGACAGCACTCATCGGGGCACCTCCGGGGGCGGACGGGACGTCGCGTCTCATCATGCCGACCAGTCGGTATGCCGTCCAGTGGGCCGACGGATCCGGAGACGTGGATCACGCGTGGCAGGCGACCGGCTTCCCGCCGTTCATGACCGCCATGTCGCCGAACACGAGCAGCGGGTCGAGCGCGGAGCCCTCCGGCAGGCCGTCGAGTTCGGCGTGGGCCCGGTGCAGGTTGGCGACGAGCCGCTCGCTCTCGCGCAGCCCGGCGAACGGGCCCGGGCCGGCCTCCCGGGCGGTCTCCAGCGGCGTACGGCCCTTGGCGTGCCCGGCCTCGGCGAGCTCCGCGACGTAGCGCAGGTAGCTCTCGGTCGCGTCGTACGCCGACGGGTCGGTGACCGGGCCGTGGCCGGGCACCACGGTCGGCGCGTCCAGCGAGCGCAGCAGGTCGAGTGCGCGCAGCGACCCGCTCAGCGATCCCATGGGGAGGAAGGGGGTGCCGCCCTGGAAGACGAGGTCACCGGTGAAGACGATGCCGTGCTCCGGCAGGTGGACGATCGAGTCGCCGGTGGTGTGCGCGACGCCGGGGTGGATCAGCCGTACCTCGGTCCCGCCCGCGTGGAGCGTGAGCCGCTCGCTGTAGGTGAGGGTGGGGGCGGTGACGGTGATGTCCCCGAAGTCGTTGTCCGGCCACACGAGGTGCAACTGGAGGCCGGCGGCGAGCGCTTCGGCGCGGCAGGCGTCGTGCCCGACGACCGTGGCCCCGGGCGCGAAGACGCCGTTGCCGTAGGTGTGGTCGCCGTGGTGGTGGGTGTTGACCACGGTACGGGGGAGCGGCGCGCCGGTCGCCAGGAGCGCTTCGCGCAGCGCGAGCGCGCGGCGCTCGGTGGCCGCGGTGTCGACGAGCAGGGTCGAGACCCCGTCACTGACGAACCCGGCGTTGTTCAGGCACCACCCGCCGTCCGGCTGGATGTACGCGTGAACGTCGGGCGCGAGCTGGACGAGGTACGGGTCCGTGGCAGGCACTGAGGCTCCCCCGGGGCGGGTGTCGGGTCGTTCGGCGTCCGAACAGGTCGACACGAGCCTGCCAGTCGCGGCCCGCCCGGGGAAGGGAGGCCCGGCGCCCGGGCCCGCGCCTCAGTGGTCGTCCCAGTGCCCGTCGTGAGCGGCGTGGCGGTGGCCGTCGTGCACGTAGTCGACGTGGTCGCCGTGCAGGACGGTGCTGTGGCCGCAGTCCTGGCCGTGCTCGTGGGTGTGACCGCCGTGGCTGTGGTGGTCCGCGGACTCGCACTCGTCCCAGTGGCCGGAGTGCTCGCGGTGCAGGTGCCCGTTGTGCGCGTAGTCGGTGTGGTCGCCGTGCGGGACGGCGGTGTGCCCGCAGGCCGGCCCGTGCGTGTGCGTGTGGGCCGCGTGCTCCTGGTGCAGGGTGCTCATGACGTCCACCTCGGGTGCGCTCTCATGTGCTTCGCGGTACTTCCAGGCTAGTCCCGCGCACCCCCCACGTCCCGTTCCGGCCCGGCGCCGCCGCGCCCTCCGGCCGTCGGGGCGTCCGGCGGCCGCGGGTCGCCTCCCGTGCGGGTCACACCACGATCGCCACGGCGAAGCCGGCCAGTGCGATCGCGCACACCGTCGCCGTCGCCGCTGCCCGCACGGACATCGGCGCCGGCCTCGGCGTGCCGCCGAGGGTCCGGATGCGGTGGTGGGCGATCCGCAGGAAGCCCAGCCAGACGAGCGCGCACAGCGCGGCGGCGACCACCCCCGTCACGCCGACCTCGTCGTGCAGCGCCTGCTTCGCCGCCAGCACGGCCACCACCGTGCAGGCCAGCGTCGTCCTGCGCCAGGCCAGCCGCGTCCGCTCCGGCTGAAGCCCGGGGTCCCGCGCCGGGCCGCCGCCGGCCGGGCCGGCGGGGCCGGCCGGGCCGGTCACGCGCCACCGTCCCGCGCCGGCCCGGCGGCAGCCGGGGCCGCGAGCGCCGACGGCCCGGTCACGCGCCGCCCTCCCACCCGAAGAGGACGACCACCACCATGACGACGGCGACGACCGCCACGACCAGACTCAGCACCGTCGGGAAACGGGTCACCGGCAGGTCGTCGCCGCGCCGCATGGCCCGCTCGCAGCGCACCCAGTGGTTGACCGCCCGCAGCGCGCACAGCACACCCGCGGCCAGCAGCCCGAACGCCATCCCGGCGCGTACGCCCCACGCCAGGCCGGGCAGGAACTGGTCGACCGCGAAGCCGCCGCCGATGAGCGCCAGCGCCGTACGGATCCAGGCCAGGAAGGTGCGCTCGTTGGCCAGCGAGAAGCGGTAGTCGGGCGTCTCGCCCTCTTCCCGGATCCGCTGCGGCGCGATCCAGAGCCGCAGGCCCCGTACGAACTCGGTCACCCGCCGCACCCTACCCGGCGGCCCTCCGTGTCACCGGACGCGCGCCGCCGGGGCGCGCTCAGGGCCGGCCGGAGCCCTGCCCGGCGGAGTCGCCGCGGGTGCCGCGCAGGCGACGCCAGGCGGCGAGGCCGTCCGGCACCCACTGCCATTCGTCCCCGGCGAGCCGGCGCTCCAGCTCGGCGCCGGTCAGGAAGCCGTACCAGGCGACCTCCTCCGGCTGCGGGTCCACCCGCAGGTCGCACCGCACCTCGTAGACGTACGACCACCACGTCCGCGCCCCGTCGGCGTCCTCGTACAGGAACTTGAACAGCGGGACGGGCGCGGGCAGCCCGTGGACCCCCAGCTCCTCCTCCGCCTCGCGCAGCGCCGCCTCGTCGTACGACTCGCCCGCGCCGACCACCCCGCCCACGAACATGTCGTACATCGAGGGGAAGACCAGCTTCACCGGCGTCCTGCGGTGCACGAAGTACCGGCCACCGCCGTCCCGGGCCAGCACGAAGACGCAGCGGTGGCGCAGGCCGCGCGCGTACACCTCGCCGCGCGGGGCCCGGCCGACGACCTCGTCGTTCTCGTCGACGACGTCCAGGATCTCGTCCGCAGGAGTCGCGGGGGTCGCGGGGGTCTCGGGAGTCATACGGCCATCCAACCCCACCGCGCCAGGCGGTTGACGCCTCGCCCGCCGCTGCCGAAGATCTGACGCACGGGTAACTTCTCGCCCCACCCGCCACCGGCAAGGACGGAAACCATGGCGTACGACGCTGACGTGATCGTGATCGGGGCGGGCCTCGCGGGCCTGGCGGCCACCGCCGAACTCGTCGACGCGGGCCGCAAGGTCATCCTGCTCGACCAGGAACCCGAGCAGTCCATCGGCGGTCAGGCCCACTGGTCGTTCGGCGGGCTGTTCTTCGTCGACTCGCCCGAGCAGCGCCGCATGCGCATCAAGGACAGCCGCGAGCTCGCCCTCCAGGACTGGCACGGCACGGCGGGCTTCGACCGCGAGGAGGACCACTGGCCGCGCAAGTGGGCCGAGGCGTACGTCGACTTCGCGGCCGGCGAGAAGCGGGCGTGGCTGCACGGGCAGGGCGTGCGCTTCTTCCCGGTCGTGGGCTGGGCCGAGCGCGGCGGTTACGACGCCACCGGGCACGGGAACTCCGTACCCCGGTTCCACATCACCTGGGGCACCGGACCCGGCATCGTCGCCCCCTTCGAGCGCCGGGTGCGCGACGGGGTGGCGCGCGGCCTGGTCCAGCTCAGGTTCCGCCACCGGGTCACCGGCCTCGCGCGCGGCGCCGGGTCCGTGGACACCGTCACCGGAGAGGTGCTGGAGCCCTCGGCGGCCGAGCGCGGGGCGGCCAGCAGCCGCGAGGTGAAGGGGACGTTCGAGTACCGCGCCCAGGCGGTGATCGTCACCTCGGGCGGCATCGGCGGCAACCACGACCTCGTACGGGCCAACTGGCCGCAGCGGCTGGGCACGCCGCCCGCCTCCATGCTCTCCGGCGTGCCCGCGCACGTCGACGGCCTGATGCTCGGCGTCACGGAGGCGGCCGGCGGGCGGATGATCAACCGCGACCGCATGTGGCACTACACGGAGGGCATCCAGAACTGGGACCCGATCTGGGCCAAGCACGGCATCCGCATCCTGCCCGGCCCCTCGTCGCTGTGGTTCGACGCGCGCGGCAGGCGCCTGCCGGTGCCGCTCTTCCCGGGCTTCGACACGCTGGGCACCCTCGACCACATCATGAAGACGGGGTACGACCACACCTGGTTCGTCCTCGACCAGAGGATCATCGGCAAGGAGTTCGCGCTGTCGGGCTCGGAGCAGAACCCGGACCTCACGGGCAAGTCCGTCCGCGGCGTCCTCGGTCGCGCCCGCGCCGACGTCCCCGGGCCCGTCAGGGCGTTCATGGACAAGGGCGCGGACTTCGTCGTCGAGAAGGACCTCGCGTCGCTGGTGCGCGGCATGAACGCGCTCACCGAGGAGCCGCTGATCGACGAGGCGGAGCTGCGCCGCGAGATCACCGCGCGGGACCGTGAGGTCACCAACACCTTCACCAAGGACCTCCAGGTCATGGCGATCCGGGGCGCGCGCAACTACCTGGGCGACAAGCTGATCCGCACGGCCGCGCCGCACCGCATCCTCGACCCCTCGGCCGGTCCGCTCATCGCCGTTCGCCTGCACATCCTCACCCGCAAGTCGCTCGGCGGCCTGGAGACGGATCTGTCGTCGCGCGTGCTCACCGAGGGCGGTGACGTCCTGCCGGGCGTGTACGCGGCGGGCGAGGCGGCGGGCTTCGGCGGCGGCGGAGTCCACGGGTACCGGTCGCTGGAGGGCACGTTCCTCGGCGGCTGCCTCTTCTCCGGCCGTACGGCGGGCCGGGCGGCGGCGCGCGCGGTGGCGTAGCGCGCGCCCCCTCCCGGGAGCGGCTCGCGCCCCTCAGAGCTCCAGGCGCTCCACGACCCGGAAGCGTTCCGCGACGATCATCGTCGAGTCGTCGACGGTGAACTCCGGGTCGCCCAGCGCCTCGCGCATCTCCTCGCTGTGCCAGAACCGCTCGTGTCCCGCACGCCACGCGGCCACCGACGTGTAGCCCTCGCCCTCGTCCAGCGCGTGCTGGAGGTCCACCTCGCCGAGCGCCAGCACCCGTACCTCGGTCAGCTCGATCACCGCCACCTCGCGGCCGTCCGAGTCGATCACCACGGACCGCTCGCCGGCCGGCGGCAGTTCCTCCTGCTCCGCCTCGTACTCGGCGAGGAGACCGGTGGTGGAGACCTTCTCGCCGGACAGCACGGCGGCGACCAGCCGGTCCCGCAGCGGGCCGGGGAAGGCGAACAGGCACGGCGGCAGCGAAGAGTGTGCGGACATGGGGGCCAGACTAGGCCCGCACCGGGCGGCCCGGAGGAGTCGTCGCAGGTGGATGCCCGTTCAACTACCTGATGTCGGCCGAAAGTTGGTTTAGACCGCCCTTGACGCGGACTACCCGGTACCGCTTTGCTGTGCGTGATCAAACGCTCGCACACTGCGCCGTGGAGGACCCGCGGATGCCCCCACCTCCGCCACCCCTCGGCCGCTCGCGCCGCCGTACCGACCCCTCGTTCGACGCCGCACTCGACGACGCCGAACTCGTCGCCGTACGCGGCCAGCTGGCCCAGGGACGCTGGACCAGGGCCCGTTCCCTGCTCGCCGCGACCGGCGACGACTGGGACCGCCGGGGCCACCGCCTCGTCGTGCTCGCCCAGGCCAACGGCGCCGCCGCGTGGGCCGGCGACTGGCTGCTCGCCGAACCCGAGAGCGCCGACGCCGTCACGCTCATGGCCTGCGCGGCCGTCCTCGGGGCGCTGCGCGGCAAGGAGTCGGAGGACCGCGCCCGCGAGGCGTGCCGCCGCGCCGCGGAACGCTCGCCCGCCGACCCGACGCCGTGGCTCGGCCTGCTGCTCCTGGCCCGCTCCCTCGGGACGGAGGAGGAGGTCACCCAGCTCTTCGACCAGGTGCGGCTGCGCCACCCCGAGCACCACCACGCCCACCACCTGATGGCCGCCCGCCTCGCCGAACGCCGCCCGGACATAGGGGACGACCCGCTCCACGAGGTGTACGACTTCGCCGCCTGGGCCGCCGAACAGGCCCCCGCGGACTCCCCCCTCGCCGTACTCCCGGTGGTCGCCCACGCCGAGCGCTTCCGCGCGCTCGCCCTCGCGGGCAAGGTGCCGGACGACCCCGTGTTCTCCGGCCACTGGACGGGCCGGCGCGCCCGCCAGGTGATGAAGGCGGCGTTCGACTGGTGGCTGGAGTGGGAGCACGAGGGCCACCCGCGCCGGCACATCGACCTCAACTACCTGGCCCACGCGAAGCTCTGCGAGGGCAGGCCGGCCGAGGCCGCCGCCCTGATCAACCGCATCGGCCCGTACGCCACCGAAGCCCCGTGGTCGTACCCCGACCGCGACCCGCACAAGGCCTTCCGCGCCGCGCGCGGCGCCGCGCTCGGGATCGCATGACCCGGCACGTCAAGGCCACCGCCCCCGTCACCTCACCGAAGCGAAGGGACCACCCCGCCATGTCGGGCAGTTCGAGCACGAGCGAAAGAAGCAGGGAATCCGCCGAGAACGCGGGCGGCGAGGAGATCCGCACGTACAAGGGGCAGGAGCGCGCGCTGCGGGCCGGCCGACTCGGCACGACGGGACTGCTGCTGTCCGTCCTGGCCGCGAGCGCCCCCCTCATGGTCGTCGCAGGTGTCATGCCCACCACATACGGCGTGATGGGCATCGTCGGCCAGCCGCTGCTCTTCGTCATCCTCGGCGTGGTCCTGATGCTGTTCAGCGTCGGATACGCCGAGATGAGCCGCCACGTCCACAACGCCGGCGCCTTCTACGCCTACATAGCCCGGGGCCTCGGCCCGACCGCCGGAGCCGGGGCGTCCCTGGTCGCCCTCGTCGCGTACAGCGCCATGCAGGTCGGCATCTACGGCATCCTCGGCTTCGAGATCTCCGGCATCTTCGCCACCTACCTCGACATCACCGTCGCCTGGTGGGTCCCCGCGCTCGTCGCGGTGCTGGTCGTCGGCGCGCTCGGCTGGCTCAAGATCGACCTCAACGCCAAGGTGCTCGGCGTACTGCTCGTCGTCGAGTGCGCGCTCGTCGTGATCTTCGACGTGGCCGCGATCGCCGAACCGGCCAAGGAGGGCCTGTCCCTCCAGGCGTTCAACCCCGAGACCCTGACCGGCGCCGGACTCGGCACCGCGCTCTGCTTCTGCATCGCCGCCTTCGTCGGCTTCGAGCAGGCCCCGGTGTACGCCGAGGAGACCAGCCGCCCGCAGATCGTCGTCTCGCGCGTGATGTTCCTCGCCGTCGGGTACGCCGCGCTCTTCCTGGCCCTCAGCGCCTGGGCGCTCAGCGTCGCCGCCGGACCCGGCCGGATCGTCCAGGTCGCGGGGGAGCAGGGGCCCGGACTCCTCTTCACCCTGACCGAGAGCCGGCTCGGCTCGACCTTCACCGACGTACTCCACATCCTCTTCGTGACCGGCATGTTCGCCGCCCTGCTCAGCTTCCACAACGTCGTCGCCCGGTACGCCTTCGCCATGGGCCGCGAGGGGCTGCTGCCGGCCTCCTTCGGCCGTACGAACAAGACGAGCGGCGCCCCCGCCGCAGGCTCGCTCCTCCAGTCCGGCCTCTCCCTCGCCGTCGTCCTCGCCTTCGCGTTCAGCGACGACAAGCCGGCCGGTGACCCGACCGTGCCCGTGCTGCACCTGTTCACCTGGATGGGCAACGTCGGGGCGCTCGGCGTCATCCTGCTGATGGCCGCCGCGTCCGTCGCGGTCATCGCCTTCTTCGTACGCCGCGGAGCCGGCCGCGCGCAGGCCGGGCGCCTGGTGGCCTCGGGCATCGCCGCGGCGGCCCTGCTGGTCATCGCCTTCTACACGGTGCGGGACTTCGACGTCCTCGTGGGCGCGGGCCCGGGCTCGGCGCTCAGCTGGATCCTGCCGGGCGTCATCGGCGTCGCGCTCGTCGGCGGGCTGGTCTACGGGGCGGTGCTGCGCTCGGCCAGGCCCGAGGTGCACGCCCGGATCGGCCTGGGCAACGAGGCGTTCCAGCTGGAGAAGCAGGCCGGCGAGATCTGACGGAAGTGTGACGGACCCCCGCGGTCGCTGGCCTCCGGCGGCCGCGGGTGTTCGAATTGACCCATGACTCCGCCACCACCGGCCGGCCCGGACAGCGGCGGCGCCCCCGTCGGCCGCCGGCTCGTCCTCGGCATGCTGGGCCTGGGCGCCGCGGGCCTGGCCACCGCCCCGTACCTCCAGAGGGGGCTCGAAGCCTTCCTCGGCTCGGCCGCGGACCGGGACCCCACCGGCCTGACCGGCCTCCTGCCCAACGGCGGCGGCTTCCGCTACTACTCCGTCGCCTCCTCCGTGCCGCGCGAGGGCCCGGAGGACTACCGGCTGAAGGTCGACGGCCTCGTGCAGCGGCCCGCGACGTACACGCTCGACGACCTGCGCGCGATGGAGCAGACGCGGATCGTGCGCGACGTCCAGTGCGTCACGGGGTGGCGGGTGCCGGACACCCCCTTCGAGGGGGTGCGGCTGTCGGCGCTGCTGGACGCGGCGGGGATCAGGCCGGAGGCCCGGGCGGTCCGCTTCACCTGCTTCGACGGCACGTACAGCGAGAGCCTCACCCTCCGGCAGGCCCGCAGGAAGGACGTCCTGGTGGCCCTGCGGATGAAGGACAGGCCGCTCAGCCACGCGCACGGCGGCCCGGTGCGGCTGTACGTCGCGCCCATGTACTTCTACAAGTCGGCGAAGTGGCTGTCCGGCATCACCGTCACCCCCGAGGTGCGCCCCGGATACTGGGAGAAGCGGGGCTACGACGTCGACGCCTGGGTCGGCCGCTCGAACGGACGCGACGATGCCCCCACGGTCTGAACTCCCCGCCCGGCTGCGGCGCTTCAGCCGCTCCGAGCGGTGGGTGCACCGCGCCACGGCCGGCCTGACGCTGCTGTGCGTCGCGACGGCCGCCTGCCTGTACGTACCGCAGCTCGCCGAACTCGTCGGCCGCCGCCACCTGGTCGTCACCGTGCACGAGTGGTCGGGGGTGCTGATCCCGGCACCGTTCCTGCTCGGCCTGGCCTCCCGGGCCTTCCGCGCGGACCTCGGCCGGCTCAACCGGTTCGGGCCGCACGACCGGCAGTGGCTGCGGGCCGCGCTGCGACGCGAGCACGGGCCGCGCCCGGCGGCCAAGTTCAACGCGGGCCAGAAGCTCTACGCGGGCTGGATCGCCGGGGCGGTGCTCGTGATGCTCGGCACCGGGCTGCTCATGTGGTTCACGGACCTCGCCCCGCTGGTCTGGCGTACGAGCGCCACCTTCGTCCATGACTGGCTCGCCCTCGCCATGGGCATGGTGATCGCCGGGCACATCGGGATGGCCGCGGCACGGCCCGAGTCCCGGCGCGGCATGCGCACCGGGACCGTCGACCGTGCCTGGGCGGAACGGGAACACCCGCTGTGGGACGGGGACTTCGCGGACCGGCGGGACCTAGAGAACGAGTGACAACAGCAGGACGCAGCCCAGCGAGACCACCGAGATGATCGTCTCCATCACCGACCAGGTCTTGATCGTCTGGCCGACGTCCATGCCGAAGTACTCCTTGACCAGCCAGAAACCCGCGTCGTTGACGTGGCTGAAGAAGAGCGAGCCCGCGCCCACCGCGAGTACCAGCAGCGCCGCGTGCGAGGCGGACATGTCGGCGGCCAGCGGGGCGACCAGACCGGCCGCGGAGATGGTGGCGACCGTGGCGGAGCCCGTCGCGAGCCGGATGGCGACGGCGATCAGCCAGGCCAGCGGCAGCGTCGGGATCGCCCAGTCCTCCGAGAAGTCCAGAATCATCTGGCCCACGCCCACGTCGATGAGCGTCTGCTTGAAGCCGCCGCCCGCGCCGACGATCATCAGCACGCCCGCGATCGGGGCGAGCGACTTCTCGACGGTCGAGGAGAGGCGGTCCTTGGTGAACCCGGCGGCCCGGCCGAGCGTGAACAGGCCCACCAGTACGGCGGCCAGCAGCGCGATCAGCGGCGAGCCGACCACGTCCGTCACCCGCTGCACCGTGTTCTCGGGATCGTCGACCACGATGTCGACGAGCGCCTTGGCCAGCATCAGCACGACCGGCAGCATGACGGTGGCGACGGTCGCGCCGAAGCCGGGACGGCGCTCCAGGTCCTCGGTGGGACGCTGCGGAATCATGCGCTCCGGAGCCGGGATGTCCACCCAGCGGGCGGCGTACTTCGAGAAGACCGGACCCGCGATGATCACGGTCGGAATGGCGACGAGCACACCGAGGCCCAGGGTGAGGCCCAGGTTGGCGTCGATCGCGTCGATCGCCACCAGCGGCCCCGGGTGCGGCGGGATCAGCCCGTGCATGACGGACAGGCCGGCGAGCGCCGGGATGCCGATCCGCATCAGCGAGTAGTTGCCGCGCTTGGCCACGAGCAGCACCACCGGGATCAGCAGCACGATGCCGACCTCGAAGAACAGCGGTAGTCCGATGATGCTGGCGATCAGCACCATCGCCCACGGCATCGCCCGCCCGCTCGCCTTCGCGAGGATCGTGTCGACGATCTGGTCCGCGCCGCCGGAGTCGGCGAGCAGCTTGCCGAGGATCGCGCCGAGCGCGATGAGCACGCCGACGCCCGCGACCGTGTTGCCCAGGCCCGTGGAGAAGCTGGTGATGGCCTTGTCGAGGGGTGCGCCGGCGAACGCCCCGAGCGCCAGCGACCCGATGGTCAGCGCCAGGAAGGCGTGGAGTTTGAACTTCGTGATGAGCAGGACGATGACGGCGATGCCGGCGAGGACGGCTATCCCGAGCTGGGCGTTGCCCGCCGAGGTGATCGGCTCGACGGCGCCCGCTGCCAGCGTCTCGACGCTGAGACTGGTCACGGTGGCTCTACTTTCTGAAGTCGTTGCTGTCGAGCCGGCGCAGGGCCGCGACGGCTCGTTCGGTGATGTCCTCGGGCGAGCCCGAGACGTCGACGGCCACGCCCGCCTCGTCGTCCTGGAGCGGCTGGAGCGCGGCGTACTGCGAATCGAGCAGCGCGGTCGGCATGAAGTGGCCCCTGCGCTCGCGCATCCGCTCCTCGATCAGTTCCCGGTCGCCCGTGAGGTGCAGGAACACCGCTGTGGGGGCCGCCGAGCGCAACCGGTCGCGGTACACGCGCTTGAGGGCGGAGCTGCTGACCACGCCGCCGAGCCCGGCCCGGCCGTGCGCCCACTCGCCGATCGCGTCGAGCCAGGGCCACCGGTCCGCGTCGTCCAGCGGGGTTCCGGCCGACATCTTGGCGATGTTGGCCGGCGGGTGGAAGTCGTCACCCTCGGCGTACGGGACGCCGAGCCGGGCGGCGAGCAGGGGACCGATGGTGGTCTTGCCGGTCCCTGCCACGCCCATCACCACGACGACGTGGGGGCTGTTCATGAGTGGAGTGCCTCGCTGTCTTCATCGACATCGGTCCGTCGCGCTACTGAAACCCATTAGGTACGACGTATTCAAGAGGTTGTGACATAAACGTCGTACTTTTCGTGGCCGAAGGCCGCCCCGTACGCTGATCTCCATGACCAACCAGGCCCGGGGACTGCACGCCCAGCTGCTGGAGAGTCTCGGTCCCGCGATCACCGCCGGTGAGTACCCGCCAGGCAGTGTGCTGCGCACGGACGAGCTCGCCCAGCGCTTCGACGTCTCGCGCACCGTCGTCCGGGAGGCGGTGCGGGTCCTGGAGTCGATGCACCTCGTGGAGTCGCGCCGCCGGGTGGGCGTGACCGTGCGCCCCACCGAGGAGTGGAACGTCTACGATCCGCAGGTCATCCGCTGGCGGCTGGCCGGCGCCGACCGCCCCCGCCAGCTGCGCTCGCTGACCGTGCTGCGCTCGGCCGTGGAGCCGGTGGCGGCCGGACTCGCCGCGCGGTTCGCCACGCCCGAGCAGTGCGCGGCGCTCACCGAGGAGGCGCTCGGGATGGTGGCCACCTCGCGGGGCCGGCAGCTCGACGCGTACCTCGTGCACGACATCGCGTTCCACCGCGTCGTCCTGCGCGCGTCGGGCAACGAGATGTTCGCGCGGCTCGGGGACGTGGTGGCCGAGGTGCTCAGCGGACGTACGCGCCACCAGGTGATGTTCGAGGACCCGGACCCGGCGGCGGTCACGCTGCACGTCCAGGTCGCCGAGGCCGTACGGGAGGGAGACGCGGGCCGGGCGGAGCGGCTGACGCGCGAGATCGCCCTCGGCGCGCTCCAGGAGCTGGACGTCCTCGCCCCCTGAACGCCCGTAAATGTCCGCCTCACTATCTTTTTGTTCGCTTGAAATCAACTCGCTGAACACTCTTGACGCCTGTATGTCCGACCTCAGAGCATTCTCCGCATGGTCTTGTCAGACAGCCGGACAGGTGGCGGCGCTCCCCGGCGCATCAGCGCGATGGAAGCCGTCTCCGGCCACCTCCGGGACGCCATAGAGCGCGGGGAGCTCGCCATCGGCGAGAAGCTCCCCACGGAGGCAGAGCTCGGCAGGCGCTTCGAGGTCAGCCGCTCCGTCGTGCGCGAGGCGCTGCGCGCCCTCCAGGCGCTCGGTCTCACGGTGTCCCGGGCCGGCAAGGGCACGTACGTCGCGGCCACCGGCCCCGACCAGAACCCGATCTTCGGTTCGTACTCCGCCCGTGACCTGCTCGAAGTCCGGCGGCACGTCGAGATCCCCGTCGCGGGTTACGCTGCTGTGCGGCGCACGCGGGACGACGTCGACCTGCTGACGGACCTGATCGGGCAGATGGAGCAGGAGCCCGACCCCACCGCCTGGGTGGCGCTGGACACGCTCTTCCACGTCTCCGTCGCACAGGCGTCGGGCAACCCTGTCTTCCACAAGATCATCGAAGAGATCAGGGACGCCCTCGCACGGCAGTCCTCCTTCCTGAACCAACTCGGGGACCGGCGACGCCAGTCGGACCTCGAGCACCGGGCCCTCGTAGAGGCGATCGTCGGCGGCTCCGAGGGAGCGGCGGTGCAGGCCATGGCCGCTCACCTCGAACACGTCGAGATCACGCTCAACACGATCGTGCGGCCCGGTACCGCACACCCCCCAGATGAAGGCGAATACACAGCATGAGTGACCGCATCCTCCCTGCGGCCCCCGCACGTCCCGCCGAACCCGTGTCGACATCCCCACATGTCGACGCGGGTGACGAGGGTTACAGCAAGGACCTGAAGTCCCGCCACATCAACATGATCGCCATCGGCGGAGCGATAGGCACCGGCCTCTTCCTCGGCGCCGGCGGCCGCATGGCAGGCGCGGGCCCCTCCCTCGCCATCGCGTACGCCGTCTGCGGCGTCTTCGCCTTCTTCGTGGTCCGCGCACTCGGTGAGCTGGTGCTCTACCGGCCGTCCTCCGGCGCGTTCGTCTCGTACGCCCGTGAGTTCATGGGGGAGAAGGGCGCCTTCGCCGCCGGCTGGCTGTACTTCCTCAACTGGTCGACCACCGCTGTGGCCGACATCACGGCCGCCGCGACGTACGCCCACTTCTGGGCCATGTTCAGCGACGTGCCCCAGTGGGTGCTCGCCCTGATCGCCCTCGCCGTCGTCCTCACCGCGAACCTCATCTCGGTGAAGTACTTCGGCGAGATGGAGTTCTGGTTCGCGATCGTCAAGGTCGCCGCCCTGGTGGTCTTCATGGCCATCGGCATCTACCTCGTCGCCACCCAGCACCAGCTCGACGGCCACACCCCCGGCTTCTCCACCATCAGCGACGGCGGCGGCCTCTTCCCCGTCGGCATGCTGCCCATGCTCCTGGTCATCCAGGGCGTCGTCTTCGCCTACGCCTCGGTCGAGCTGTGCGGTGTCGCCGCCGGCGAGACGAAGAACCCCGAGAAGATCATGCCGAAGGCGATCAACTCGATCATGTGGCGTGTGGGCCTGTTCTACGTCGGCTCGGTCGTCCTGCTCGCGCTGCTGCTCCCGTACACGGCGTACTCCGGCGACGAGAGCCCCTTCGTCACCGTCATGAACAAGCTCGGCGTGCCCGGCGCGGCGGACGTCATGAACCTCGTCGTGCTCACGGCGGCCCTCTCCAGCCTGAACTCGGGCCTCTACTCCACCGGCCGCATCCTGCGCTCGATGGCGCTCTCGGGCTCCGCGCCGAAGTTCACCGGCCGCATGAACAAGGGCCAGGTGCCGTACGGCGGCATCCTGCTCACCGCCGGCTTCGGCGTCCTGGGCGTCGGCCTCAACTACGTGATGCCCGGCGAGGCGTTCGAGATCGTCCTCAACTTCGCGTCGATCGGCATCCTCGGCACCTGGGGCATGATCATGCTCTGCTCGCTGCTGTTCTGGCACCGCTCCAAGGACGGCCGGGTCACCCGCCCGGCGTACCGCCTCCCATGGGCGCCGTACACGCAGCTCGTCACGCTGGCCTTCCTGGCCTCGGTGGTAGTCCTGATGTGGTGGGGCGGCGGCGTAGGCCGTACGACCGTGATGTGCCTCCCGCTGATCGCGGCGGCGCTGGTGGGCGGCTGGTTCGTGGTCCGCAAGCGGGTGGCCGCGCTGGCCGCCGACCGCACGGGCGCCTAGCCCGCGCCCCTTCCCGCGACCCGGGGCGCACGCCCCCCCCATCGCCGGACAGGCCCCGTCGGCCGGTGCGACTCACCACGAGCCGCACCGGCCGATGCCGTTCCGCCCGCCACGCCCACCGCGCTGCCACGCCCGCGTTCAGCCCGCCCGGCGGCGCCTGGGGGCCGGCGTCCGCGCCCCGGTGCCGCAGGCCGCCAACCGGGCGGCGGCCGCCGCCAGCACCATCTCCAGCGCCGCCGGGTACCCACTGCGGCTCATCTCGGCCACCAGCACCGGCGCGGTCGCGGCGATGTGCGGATGGCTGTCGGCGGGCAGCCGCGCGTACGTCTCCCGCCAGGCCCGCGCCTCCGTCGCCCGGGCGGCCGCGGGCAGCGCGAGCGTCGACGCGTCCAGCGCGGCGAACGCCAGCGTCTGGTCGACGAACGCGTGGTAGACCCGCACCGCCTCCGCGTCAGGGAAGCCCGCCCCGCGCAGCATCCCGAGGATCGTCTCCACCGACCGCGTCTCGTTCTCCCGCCCCGTCACCCGCGCGCAGGTCAGCATGGCCGCCTGCGGATGCGCCTGGTAGTCCGCGTGCATCATCAGTCCCAGCGTCCGCAGGTCCGCCCGCCATTCACCGGTCGGCCGGAACCGCCGCAGCGTACGGCCGATCAGTTCGTCGGCGACCGCGAGCAGCAGGTCGTCGGTGTCCCGGAAGTACCGGTAGAGCGCGCTCGGGTCCGCCCCCAGCGCCGCCCCCAGCCGCCGCACGGTGAGCGCCGCGGCGCCGTGCTCGTGGATCAGCCGCAGCGCCGTGGCGACGATCAGCTCCTCGGACAGGACCGTGCCCTGCTTGGTGGGGCGCCTGCGCCGCCGCCCCTCTTCCGGCACCACTCGCTCGCTCATGCCGCGCACGTTACGACAACACCGTTGACGTGTGAAGCCGCCGCGGAGTTCGATGTGCCGCCATCGGGGCCGTCGTGGCCCCCCGGTGAAGGAGCTGGCGATGACACCGTCGAAGACCCCGCACGGCAGCGGCCCGCCCGGGCCGGCCGCGCTCACCAGGACCCTCGGCGTCGCGGACGGCTTCGCCATCGCCGCCTCCAGCACCGCCGCCACCACCAGCATCGGCATCGGCCTGGGCGTCACCGCGGGCGTCGTCGGCCTGCACCTGCCGATCATCATGCTGCTGGCGTTCCTGCCGGTCCTCGGCATCGCGAGCGCCTACGCGCGGCTCAACAGGTCCGAACCCAACATGGGCAGCGGCTACGTCTGGGTGGGCCGCTCCCTCAGCCCCTGGCTCGGCTTCCTCGTCGGCTGGATCGGCCTCGTCGCCACGGTCGTCTTCCTCTCGTACACGACCGCCGTCACCGGCTCCGCCCTCCTCCAGCTCGTCCGCGAGACGGGCCTGCGCGACATCGCCGGCCTCACCCTGAACCCGGCGTCGACCGCCCAGTCCACCGCGCTGGGCATCCTGGTCCTGATCGCCGTCACCCTCACCGCCGTCACCGGCCTGCGCGCGGCCGCCAACCTCCAGAAGTACCTGCTCGTCTTCGAGTACGCCGTCCTGCTCGCCTTCTGCGGCTACGGACTCGTCGTCGGCCCGCACCCCTTCAGCCTCGACTGGCTCAACCCCTTCACCATCCCCTCCGGCCAGGCCCTCGCCCAGGGGCTCCTGCTGTCGGTGTTCTGCTACTGGGGCTTCGAGTCCTCGTTCAGCGTCAACGAGGAGGTCCGCGACCCGCAGGACGCCTCAAGAGCCGGACTGATCACGCTCTTCACCATGCTCGGCCTGTTCCTGCTCGGCTCCTTCGCCTTCCAGCGCGTCCTGTCCCAGGAGGAACTGGCCGGCAACGGCGCCCAGGGCCTCACCTACTTCGGCGACCGCCTCGCCGACCAGCCGCTCGCCGCACTCCCGCTCATCGCACTGACGTTCTCCGCGGTGGCCTCCCTTCAGGCGGGTGTGATCCCCACCGTGCGCGGCATGTTCGCGATGAGCCGCGACCGTACGATGGGCCCGCTCTGGCAGCGGATCAGCCCGCGATACGGAACCCCGGCCGCCGGCACGGTCGCGATCGGCTGCGTCGCGGCGGCCGTCGCGTTCCTCTCCCTGGTCCTCCCGAAGATCAGCGACGTGATCCTCGCCTCGGTCAACGCGATCGGCGTCGTCGTCTCCCTCTACTACGCCCTCACCGCCCTCGCCGCCGCCGCCCGCTTCCGCTCCACACCGCGCGTCGTCGTGGTGCCGGTGCTCAGCGCGGCCGTGCTGCTCGCCCTCGGCGGCTACCTCTGCTGGACCTTCTACACCTCGGCCGACCACTTCGAGATCAGCCCGGACAACGGCTGGTTCATGCTGGCGTGCCCCGCCGTGATGGTGCTGAGCGGAGTCGTCGCGGCCGCCTGGGCGAAGTGGATCCGCAGATCCCCGTACTTCGACACCGGACGCGGCACCGATCCCGACGCGGTGCCCCTGACCGTCTGACCCCCTCCCACCCGTCACTCCCACCGAAGGAACCGGCACCATGCGCCACATCCCCGCCGCCGACCTCGTCTTCACCGGCGGCCCCGTCCTCACCCTGGACGCGGCCCGCAGCCGCGCCACCACCGTCGCCGTCACGGGCGACCGCGTCACGGCCGTCGGCCACGACGACGTACGCGACCTGATCGGCCCGAAGACCGAGGTCGTCGACCTCGCCGGCCGGTTGCTCGTCCCTGGTTTCCAGGACGCCCACGTCCACCCCGTGTCGGCCGGTCTTGAGCTGGCGCAATGCGACCTGACGGCCGTCAGGACGGCGGCGCAGACCACCGCCGCCGTACGGGCGTACGCCGACGCCCACCCCGACCGGGAGTGGATCACCGGCGGCGGCTGGTCCATGGAGGCGTTCGCCGGCGGCAGCCCCACCAAGGACCTGCTCGACGCCGTCGTCCCCGACCGTCCCGTCTACCTCCCCAACCGCGACCACCACGGAGCCTGGGCCAACAGCCGCGCCCTGGCCCTCGCCGGCATCGACCGGCACACCCCCGACCCGGCCGACGGCCGTATCGAACGGGCCGCCGACGGCGAACCCACCGGCCTCCTCCAGGAGGGCGCCATGGACCTGGTCGCCCGCCTCACCCCGCCCTCCACGGCCGCCGACCGGCTGGCCGCCCTCCTGCGCGCCCAGCGGCTGCTCCACTCGTACGGCATCACCGCCTGGCAGGACGCCATCGTCGGCGCCTTCGGCGCGATGGAGGACCCCGCCGACGCCTACCTCGCCGCCGCCCGCGACGGCTCCCTCACCGCCCGCGTCACCGGCGCCCTGTGGTGGGACCGCGAGCGCGGCGCCGAGCAGATCCCCGAACTCGCCGCCCGCCGCGACGAACTGACCCACGGCCGGTTCCGCGCCGGCACGGTGAAGATCATGGTGGACGGGGTCGCCGAAACCGGCACCGCCGCCCTCCTGGACCCCTACCTGGACCGCTGCGGCTGCCCCACGGCCAACCGGGGCACCAGCTTCGTCGACCCCGCCGACCTGCGCCGGTACGTCACCGCACTGGACGCCCTCGGCTTCCAGTGCCACTTCCACGCCCTCGGCGACCGCGCCGTCCGCGAGGCCCTGGACGCCGTGGAAGCGGCCCGCGCCGCGAACGGCCACCGGGACACCCGCCCCCACCTCGCCCACCTCCAGATCGTCCACCCGGACGACATCCCCCGCTTCAGGCAGCTCGGAGCCACCGCCAACATCCAGCCCCTGTGGGCCGCCCACGAACCACAGATGGACGAACTGACCATCCCCTTCCTCGGCGACGAACGGGCCGGGTGGCAGTACCCGTTCGCGGCCCTGCTGCGCTCCGGAGCCACCCTCGCGGCCGGCAGCGACTGGCCCGTCAGCAGCCCGGACCCGATGCACGGCATCCACACGGCGGTCAACCGCGTCGAGCCGCACGGCGACGGCCCCGTCTTCCTCCCGGAACAGCGCATCGGCCTGACGGACGCCTTCGCCGCGTACACGGCGGGCTCCGCGTACGTGAACCACCTCGACGACGCCGGAAGCATCCGCACCGGGGCGCTCGCCGACCTGACCGTGCTCGACCGCGACCCGTACGCGGCGCCGCCCGGCGAAATCGCCGCGACCCGCGTCGCCCGCACCTACGTCGGCGGACGGCAGGTCTACGACGCGGGCTTGTAGAGCGAGTACGGTGCGGGAAACGGGGGCGTACTCGACGCGCGAGGAAGGCAGTTCACGTATGACACAGCAGGTCCAAGGCGTAATCGCACCGGGAAGGAACCAGCCGGTGCGGGTGGAGACGATCCTCGTCCCCGACCCGGGACCGGGCGAGGCCGTCGTGAAGGTCCAGGCGTGCGGCGTCTGCCACACCGACCTGCACTACAAGCAGGGCGGCATCAACGACGACTTCCCCTTCCTCCTCGGCCACGAGGCGGCCGGTGTCGTCGAGTCGGTCGGGGACGGCGTCACCGAGGTCGCCCCCGGCGACTTCGTCGTCCTCAACTGGCGCGCGGTGTGCGGCCGCTGCCGCGCCTGCCTGCGCGGCCGTCCGCAGTACTGCTTCGACACCCACAACGCCCGGCAGAAGATGACCCTCCTCGACGGCACCGAGCTGTCCCCGGCGCTCGGCATCGGGGCGTTCGCCGAGAAGACGCTGGTCGCCGCGGGCCAGTGCACGAAGGTCGACCCGGCCGTCTCGCCCGCCGTCGCCGGCCTCCTCGGCTGCGGCGTCATGGCGGGCATCGGCGCCGCCATCAACACCGGGCAGGTCGGCCGCGGCGACTCGGTCGCCGTCATCGGCTGCGGCGGCGTCGGCGACGCGGCCGTCGTCGGCGCCCGGCTCGCGGGCGCGGCGAAGATCATCGCGGTCGACATCGACGACCGGAAACTGGAGACCGCCCGCACCATGGGCGCCACCCACACGGTGAACTCGCGCTCCACCGACCCCGTCGAGGCCGTCCGCGAACTCACCGGCGGCTTCGGCGCGGACGTGGTCATCGAGGCGGTGGGCCGCCCCGAGACGTACAAGCAGGCGTTCTACGCCCGCGACCTGGCCGGCACCGTCGTCCTCGTCGGCGTACCCACCCCCGACATGCGGCTCGACCTCCCGCTGATCGACGTCTTCGGCCGCGGCGGATCGCTCAAGTCGTCCTGGTACGGCGACTGCCTGCCCTCCCGCGACTTCCCCATGCTGATCGACCTCCACCAGCAGGGCCGGATCGACCTCGCGGCCTTCGTCACCGAGACCATCGGCCTCGGCGACGTCGAGAAGGCGTTCGCGCGCATGCACGAGGGCGACGTACTGCGCTCGGTGGTGGAGCTCGGATGACAACCGCACGCATCGACCACCTGGTCACCTCGGGCACCTTCTCGCTCGACGGCGGCACCTGGGACGTCGACAACAACGTCTGGATCATCGGCGACGACACCGAGGCGATCGTCGTCGACGCGGCCCACGACGCCGACGCCGTCCTCGCCGCGCTCGGCGGCCGCACCCTGCGCGCCATCGTCTGCACGCACGCCCACAACGACCACATCGACGCGGCCCCGGCCCTCGCCGCCGCCACCGGCGCGCCGATCCTGCTGCACCCCGACGACCTGCCGCTGTGGAAGCAGACCCACCCCGACCGCGCACCCGACGGCGAGCTGGCGGACGGCACGGCCCTCACCGTCGCCGGCACCACGCTGGAGGTCCTGCACACACCCGGCCACGCCCCCGGAGCGGTCTGCCTGTACGCCCCCGGTCTCGCCACCGTCTTCACCGGCGACACCCTCTTCCACGGCGGGCCGGGCGCGACGGGGCGGTCCTTCTCGGACTTCCCGACGATCGTCGGCTCGATCCGTGACCGTCTGCTCACCCTGCCGCCGGACACGGAGGTACGCACCGGCCACGGAGAGACGACGACCATCGGCGCCGAGGCCCCGCACCTGGAGGAATGGATCGCCAGAGGGCACTGAGAAACAGAAGAACCCCCAGTTTGATTGGGGGTTCTTCGCTGGTGTCCGAGGGGGGACTTGAACCCCCACGCCCGATAAAGGGCACTAGCACCTCAAGCTAGCGCGTCTGCCATTCCGCCACCCGGACAAGGTGTCTGTCTCGCGGCCCCGGGCCGTTCCGACGTGGAAAACCATAGCAAACATTCAGACCCCCTGATCACACCCCCGGGCGGGGCAGCGGAGGATGAGGGGGACCACCAGCGGAGCCAGTGGGAGGAAGCAGCGTGAGCGAGTCGAAGGCGGCCGGCCGGGCCGACAGCGCCAGGCAGGTCTCGGGCGAGGACGAGGTCACCGATCTCTGCCGGGATCTGATCAGGATCGACACCAGCAACTACGGAGACCACTCGGGACCGGGGGAGCGGGCGGCGGCGGAGTACATCGCGGAGAAGCTCGCCGAGGTCGGGCTCGAACCGCAGATCTTCGAGTCCCACCCGGGGCGGGCGTCCACCGTGGCCCGGATCGAGGGCGAGGACCCGTCGAAGCCGGCGCTGCTCATCCACGGGCACACCGACGTCGTGCCCGCGAACGCCCAGGACTGGACGCACGACCCCTTCGCGGGCGAGATCGCGGACGGCTGCGTGTGGGGCCGGGGCGCGGTCGACATGAAGGACATGGACGCGATGACCCTCGCGGTCGTGCGTGAGCGGATGCGCAGCGGCCGCAAGCCGCCGCGGGACGTGGTGCTGGCCTTCCTCGCCGACGAGGAGGCGGGCGGCACGTACGGGGCCAGGTACCTCGTGGACAAGCACCCGGGCCTCTTCGAGGGCGTCACCGAGGCGATCGGCGAGGTCGGCGGCTTCTCCTTCACCGTCAACGAGAACCTGCGGCTGTACCTCGTCGAGACGGCGCAGAAGGGCATGCACTGGATGCGGCTCACCGTCGACGGCACGGCCGGTCACGGCTCGATGACCAACAACGACAACGCGATCACCGAGCTGTGCGAGGCGGTCGGGCGGCTCGGGCGGCACAAGTGGCCGGTGCGGGTCACCAAGACCGTACGGTCCTTCCTGGACGAGCTCTCCGACGCGCTCGGCACCCCGCTCGACCCCGAGGACATGGACGCGACGCTCGCCAAGCTCGGCGGCATCGCCAAGATGATCGGCGCCACGCTGCGCAACTCGGCCGCCCCCACCATGCTCGGCGCGGGCTACAAGGTGAACGTCATCCCCGGTCAGGCGACTGCGCACGTCGACGGGCGCTTCCTGCCCGGGTACGAGGAGGAGTTCCTCGCCGATCTCGACCGGATCCTCGGCCCGCGCGTGCGGCGCGAGGACGTGCACGGCGACAAGGCGCTGGAGACCAGCTTCGACGGGGACCTCGTCGACGCCATGCAGGTGGCGCTCAGGGCCGAGGACCCCATCGCGCGGGCCGTCCCGTACATGCTCTCCGGCGGCACCGACGCCAAGTCCTTCGACGACCTGGGCATCCGCTGCTTCGGCTTCGCGCCGCTGAAGCTGCCGCCCGAGCTGGACTTCGCGGGGATGTTCCACGGCGTGGACGAGCGGGTCCCGGTCGACGGGCTGAAGTTCGGCGTACGCGTCCTGGACCGTTTCCTGGACAGCTGCTGACCAACTGCTGAACCGACAAGTGGTGAAACGACCGTCCAACTAATCGGCCGGACGTGCTATTTGACTGAAAAGAGTGAAAGGAACCATAGGCTAGTAGCCCCATTGCTTTCCCTTCGTTACAAGGTGTGCGGTCCGCGGCTGGGACCGCATTGGTTGCCAACAAGGAGGAAAAGTAATGATCAAGAAGGTCGTAGCCGCTGCGGCTGCCACTGGTGGTCTGGTTCTCGCCGGCGCGGGCATGGCCGTCGCCGACTCGGGTGCCCAGGGTGCTGCTGTCAAGTCCCCCGGCGTGATTTCGGGCAACGTCGTTCAGGTCCCGATCCACGTGCCGGTGAACGCGTGCGGCAACACGGTCTCCGTGATCGGGCTGCTCAACCCCGCCTTCGGCAACACCTGCGTCAACAAGTGACGTTGTGCACGCACCCGTAAGGGTCTGAGTCCCGGGCGGCCCCGGAGTGCGCTCCATGCACTCCGGGGCCGCTGGGCATTCGGTCCGCGGTGGCGACGACGTCCCGCGGGCATTCGGCGAAGGCAAATGAGCAGAGGAACGTACCAATGCGGCAGGTAGCGAAAAAGAGCCTGATCACCGTGGCGGCCGCGAGTGGCCTGCTGGCCATCGGCGGCGGCAACGCGCACGCCGGCTCCGGGGCCGGAGGGTCCGCGTCGGGTTCGCCCGGTGTGCTGTCCGGGAATTCCGTGCAGGCTCCCGTGCATGTCCCCGTCAACGTGTGCGGGAATACCGTGAACGTGGTCGGAGTGCTCAATCCGGCCATGGGCAACAGCTGCGTGAATTACTCGAACGGCTCGAAGCCCGGAAAGCACCACGGCGGCGGCTCGACGGCCGAGGGACGCGCGAGTGATTCCCCCGGCGTCGCCTCGGGCAACCACGTCCAGGCGCCGGTGCACGTACCGGTGAACGCCTGCGGCAACACCGTCACCGTGGTCGGCGGCGGCAACACGGCCACGGG
The DNA here is from genome assembly GCF_053610585.1 of Streptomyces sp. NPDC054887. Taxonomy (NCBI): domain Bacteria; kingdom Bacillati; phylum Actinomycetota; class Actinomycetes; order Kitasatosporales; family Streptomycetaceae; genus Streptomyces; species Streptomyces sp. NPDC054887. The sequence continues at coordinate 42,333 of NZ_JBSGYQ010000049.1, forward strand.
CAACGACTGCGCCAACGACTCCAGCGGTACCCACAACCCTCCGGGCAAGCCGGTTGAGCCCGGAAAGCCGGGCGAGCCGGGCAAGCCGGGAGAGCCGGGCAAGCCCGGTGAGCCGGGGAAGCCGGGAGAGCCTGGCAAGCCGGGGAACCCGACGGAGCCGACGGAGCCCGGTCAGCCCGGCAAGCCCGGTCAGCCCGGCAAGCCCGGTCAGCCCGGGAAGCCCGGTGAGCCGACGGAGCCCTCGAAGCCGGGTGTGCCCGCCGACCCGGACGACTCCGACGAGCCGGCCGCACCGGGCGAGCCCGGCGGCCCGAACGGTCCGGACGCCCAGACCGGCACCCAGCCCCGCGGCCTCGACGCGCTCGCGCAGACCGGCGCCGGCGCTCCGCTCGGCGTGGTGGTCCCCGCCGGCGCCGGCCTGCTGCTGGCCGGCGCGGTGCTGTACCGCCGCTCGCGTTCCGCGGCGTAACACGAGGTAAACGACGGTGCGCTCCGCAGCCGAAACGGAGCGGGCCCCGCCATCGCGGGGCCCGCTCCGTCTTCACCAGGTGGCGCGCACCTGTCGGATGATGCGCCTGCGCAACCGCACGCGGCGGCTGCCGTCCCGGCGCAGACTCAGTCGGTCCAACTCCCAGTGTCCGTACTCGGCATGGTCGGTCAGCAGACGGGTCGCCTCCTTGCGGGAAACCCCGCGAGGGACGTACACGTCGACAAATTCGTATTCCGGCATCGCATCTATTGTGCGGGCAGAGCCCCGGTACGGATAGCGTCTGCACTATGTCTGATGCTGCGCAGCCCACCGCCGCCGAGGTACGCGCCGCCGCCGAGGCGGTCAAAGTCGCGCTCGACCGTCACCTCGAGGCGGTCGAACGCCGCACCGGGGACGACGACCCGGCCGTCTACGACGCGTTCAACGAGCTTGCCGCTGCCGCCGAGGCGTACGACGAGCGGCTCTACGACCGCTACGACGAGGTCACCCCCTTCGAGATTCCCGGATCCGACGACTCCCTGCCGCCCTACGCGGGGCCGGAGGAGCCCAACGCGGTGAGCGTCCTGATCCGCCGCGACTACGCCGTGGTCGAGACCAAGCGGCTGCTCGCCCAGGCCCAGCGCATCGCCGATCTGGACCCCGACGTCGACGCTCCGGAGATCGAGGTCGAGCTGGACACCGACGTCGACGCCGAGGAGCGCGGCAACGCCGTGGCGATCGTCGGCGGCAGCGTCCATGCCGCGCTCGGCGTGCTCTTCGGCGAGTTCGAACCCGATGAGATCGCCTCCCGGCACCAGGAGTTCGGTCTGGAGGAGGGCGACTCCACGCTGTGGGTGGCCGCCGCGGACGAGCTGCCCGAGCCGGGGGAGTGGCTGAACGCCCCGTTCGAGGACGCCGACGCCCAGCGCGTCGTGTGCCGCTTCGACGTCAGCTCGGTCTTCGACGAGGACTTCGACGAACCGGACACCCCCGCCCGCGACTGAGCCGGCTCGGGCCCCCGGTCGGGCCCGAGCGGCACGGGCCGGCGGGCTCGCCCGCCGACCTGAGCGACGGGTTTAGACAGGGCCCGGACCGCCGGCCTGCCCAGCTCCGGGGCGTCGGCCTCGTCTGGGCCCCTGACCGGCGGCTTCGCCCGGTCGCCGGGCGGCAGTGCTCCCGGCCCGGCCCGGACCGTGTTCCCGGCCCGGCCCGGACCGTGTTCTCGGCCCGGCCCAGACCGTGCTCTCGGACCGGCCTCGGTCCGGGCCTCCCCGGCGGCCCGGACCGAGGGGCCTCCCCAGCGGTCCGGGCCGGACCTTTCCGGCCCGCCGCTAAGGGGTGTTCGGGTCCGTGGGCGTCTCCGGGGCCGGGGCCGGGGCTGCGGGGGGCTGGAGCAGCGTGCGCAGGCGCGTGGTGCGGGGGCGGTCCGGGATCTCGGCCACCGCGCGCGGCAGCGCCTGGTCGACGCCGTGCACCACGGACAGGTGCCGCTCGCCCCTGCTGAACGCCGTGTAGATCCAGGGGCGGCTCAGCGCCGGGGCGGCGTCACCGGGCAGGACCACCACGACGGCAGGCCAGCGCATTCCCGCCGCCTGGTGCGCGGTGAGCGCCCACGCGTGACGCACCGCCGTCTCCACCTGCTCCTTCGGCACAACGACGGGTGTGCCCTCGCAGTCCAGGTGCAGACCGTCGGCGTCCGCCGAGCCGACCGTGCCGGGCAGCGTCCGGCCGGGCGCCGGGACGTAGGCGACCCGGTCGCCGGGGTCGAAGCCGCCGAACCGGCCGGGGCCCGGGTTGAGCCGCTGCTTGAGCGCGGCGTTCAGCGCGCGGGTGCCCGCCGAGCCGCCGTGCCCGGGGGTGATCACCTGGGTCTGCGCCGGGGACACCCCGAAGGCACGCGGCACGGAGTCCGCGACCAGCTGGACGGTGCGGTGCACCGCCTCGCCCGCGTCGCGGACGGGGACGATCACCACCTCCTTGCCGGGCGCCTCGACCTGGTTCAGCTCCCCGATCCCGATACCGGAGACCAGCTCGCCGATCGGACCGGGGTCCGGCGTACGTGACACGACCTGCGGGCACGCGCGGGCGGCCAGCAGGTCCGCGAAGACCCGGCCCGCGCCGGCGGAGGGCAGCACGCCCGGGTCGCCGCTGAGGACGAGCCGGGTGCCGTCCGCCAGCGACTCCACGAGGACTGCGGCGGTCTCGACATCGAGCTGGGGAGCGTCCAGCACCACCAGCAGGTCGAGGGCCAGCGTGCCCTCCTCGTCCCGGCCGGGCCCCTCCGAACCGGCGAGCAGACCCGCCAGGGTGACCGAGGCCGACGCCTCGCCGCACGCCGACGCGAGCCGTCGGCGGCCGTCGGGGCTGTGCGAAGCCGCGTACGCCCGCAGGCCCAGCCCGCGCGCCGCGGCGACCAGCGCGGCCGGTTCGGCGCGGGCGGCCTCGCCGCCGGTGTGGGCGACGAGACCGTTCGACGCGACGGCGCGCAGCAGTTCGGCGGCCGACGACGAGACGCCGTCCGCGTTCCAGCCGCCGTTCTCCCCGGCCGCGTCGGTGAACGTACTGGCCAGCCGGGCGAGGCCGTCGGCGAGGCTCTCCTCCGCGAGTGCGTACCGTTCGAGCCCCAGCAGCACCTCCACCGGCTCCTCGCCATCGGCGGCCTCGTCCACCGGGCCGTCCTGGAAGACGAGCACCACGCCCTCCGTAACGGCGTGCTCGACGGCCTCGTCCGGGTCGGGCACCTTGTGCTCGGCCAGCGCCTTGCGGACAGCGCCGGACTCCAGGGCGGTGTGGCCCTGCACCGCCGCCCGCTCCAGCAGCCAGCCGACGAGCGCCGCGATCCGGCGCTCGTCGCCCGGCCCGCACTCCGCGCCGAGCAGGGCGCGGGCGAAGCCGTCGGCCTGTTCCGGCCGGACGCCCGGCACGGACAGCAACTGCCACGGGTCGTCGCGCAGCACCTGCCCGGCCTGCTCCCCGAGTACGCCGGCGACCGACGCGGCCAGCGCCTCCGGGGCTCCGCCTTCGGCCAGCACGGCCCGCACCGCGGCCACGGCCTCGGGTGCGGCGGCCGGCGGGGTCACCGGTGCCGCCCGTGGGGCCGCCGCCGGACCCGCGCCGCGAGCCGGAGCGGGCGCGGGGGCCACGCGGCGCGGCGCGGGGGACGCGAAGAACGCGTCCCCGGACGTGGCGCCGCTCTCCACCGCCCGTACGGCGGCCAGCAGATCGGCAGCCTGCCCGCTCAGCTTGGCACCGGCCTCGACCGGCGCGGTCTTCTCGGCCTTGCGCCGCTCGATCCGCTCCCGCAGCTCCCGCTGGGCGGCGAGCTCCGCTTCGGCCTCGGACAACTGCGGCCCCGCGTCCGCCCCCTCACCGGCCCCCTCCGGCGAATCCGCACTCCCGGCAGTGCCCCCGTCGGCGGCCGCACTGTCGTCCCCCTCTGGGCCGGCCTCAACGTCGTCCACGCCCGTATCCGCGTCCGCGTGCCCGTCAGCCCGTTCCGCGTCGTCGTCCGGGCCGGCCATGTCGGCGCCACCGTCCGAGGACGCCTGCGGCCCGGCCGCGCCCCCGTCGGTGTCCGTCGCGTCCCCGTGCCCGTTCGCCCGTACCGCGTCGCCGTCCGAGCCACCCGCACCCTCGGAAGCAGCCGCACCAGGGGGGGAAGCCGCACGGTCCGAGGCACCCGTACTGTCCGAGGCCCCCGCACCGTCCGACGCCGCCGCGCCGGCCGGGCGGCTCGCGCGGTGCTCGTCGGCCGGTACCTGTCCGGTCCCCGGAGCAGGGCCCGGCTCTGGGGACGCCGGGTCCCCGCCGCCCCGCGCGGCCTCGGTGGCGCTTTCCGGGGTGTCCTCGTGCTGCACGTCGGTACCTGCGTCCTCGATCGCGTCCGTCTGATTCGTCGCCCCGTCGGCCACGGGCTCGATGTGGGCCTTCGCGTCGTCCCCGGCGGGTCCCGGCGCCGGGACCACCGGCTCGGTGGCGGGCTCGGCGGCGGGCCCCGCGGTGTCGCGGTGGTCAGCCGGGGATCCGGGGGTCGCCCCCCGGGGCAGCGCGGTCACAGCGTGCTCCAGTCCTGGTCGGGATAGCGGTGCACGGGCGCCGACACGTCGTCGAGCGCCCGGCAGATCTCGTCTGGAAGACTAAGCGCCTCCACTGACAACGCCGCCGCGAGCTGGTGCGCGTTGCGCGCCCCCACGATCGGGGCGACCACGCCCGGCCGGTCGCGGACCCAGGCGAGGGCCACCTGGAGCGGCGTGGTGGCGAGCCCGTCCGCGGCCGTCGCCACGGCGTCCACGATGCGGCTCGACGCCTCGTCGAGATACGGCGCGACGAACCCGGCCAGGTGAGCGGACCCGCCGCGCGAGTCCGGCGGTACGGCGCGCCGGTACTTGCCCGTCAGCACGCCCCGGCCGAGCGGCGACGACGGCAGCAGTCCGACCCCCAGGTCGAGCGCGGCCGGCAGCACCTCCCGCTCCACGCCGCGCTGGAGGAGCGAGTACTCCATCTGCGTACTGGCCAGCCGCGTGCGCGACCCGGGCGCCGCGAGCTGCCAGGTGGCCGCCTTCGCCAGTTGCCAGCCGCAGAAGTTGGACACCCCCGCGTACCGGGCACGCCCGCTGCTGACCGCGAGGTCCAGCGCCTGGAGCGTCTCGTCGAGCGGAGTCGCCGCGTCGAAGGCGTGCACCTGCCACACGTCGACGTAGTCCGTGCCGAGCCGCTCCAGCGACGCGTCGAGCGCCGCCAGCAGGTGACCGCGCGAGCCGTCGAAGCGGCGGTCCGGGTCGGGCACGCTGCCCGCCTTCGTCGCGATGACCAGGTCCCGGCGCGGAACGAGCCGCTCCACGAGTTGTCCGAGCAGGTACTCCGCCTCCCCGTCGCCGTACACGTCCGCCGTGTCGACGAGCGTGCCGCCCGCGTCCCAGAAGGCCTTCAACACGTCGGCGGCGTCGTGCTCGTCGGTGTCCCGGCCCCAGGTGAGGGTGCCGAGCCCGATTCTCGATACGCGCAGGCCCGTCCGGCCGAGATGCCTCTGCTCCATGGGCGCGAGATTACTGGCCAGGAGCCTGCGGGCAGGAGACCTGTGGACAAGCCCTGTGGACGAGTGCGCCCCCTGACGTATGTCGGCGCCGCGCGCTAGAGTCCCCGGCAACAGGGACGTTACTGATCAGTAAGGGGAGCGGCATGCGGCTCGGCATCAATCTCGGTTACTGGGGCGCGGGAATGGACGGCGACAATCTGGCCGTCGCCCAGGAAGCGGACCGGCTCGGCTACGACGTCTGCTGGGCCGCCGAGGCGTACGGCTCGGACGCCGCCACGGTGCTCTCCTGGGTCGCCGCCCAGACCGAGAACATCGACGTGGGTTCCGCGATCTTCCAGATCCCGGCCCGTACGCCCGCGATGACCGCGATGACCGCCGCCACCCTCGACTCCCTCTCCGGCGGCCGGTTCCGCCTGGGCCTCGGCGTCTCGGGCCCGCAGGTCTCCGAGGGCTGGTACGGCGTGAAGTTCGACAAGCCGCTGGCCCGCACCCGCGAGTACGTCGAGATCATCCGCAAGGCCATGACCCGTGAGCGCCTGTCGTACGAGGGGCAGCACTGGACGCTGCCGCTGCCTGACGGCCCGGGCAAGCCGCTGAAGCTCACCGTTCACCCCGAGCGCGAACACATCCCGCTCTACATCGCCGCGATCGGCCCGAAGAACCTGGAGCAGACCGGCGAGATCGCCGACGGCGCGCTGCTGATCTTCCCGTCCGCCGAGCACATCGAGGACACGGCGATCCGGCACATCCGCGCCGGCCGGGAGAAGGCCGGGAAGACGATGGACGGCTTCGACGTCTGCCCGACGCTGCCGCTCGCGGTCGGGGACGACGTCGAAGCGCTGGCCGACATGTTCCGCCCGTACACCGCCCTGTACGTCGGCGGCATGGGCAGCCGCAAGCAGAACTTCTACAACCAGCTCGCCCAGCGCATGGGCTACGAGAAGGAAGCCGCCGAGATCCAGGACAAGTACCTGTCCGGCGACAAGGCGGGCGCCGCCGCCGCGATCCCGCACCGGCTGATCGACCAGACCACCCTGCTGGGCTCGGTCGAGCGGATCGCCGAGCGGATGCAGGGCTACGCCGCGGCCGGGGTGACGACGCTGACGCTGTCCCCCGCGGGCTTCACGCTCGACGAGCGGATCAACGCCCTGCGGGCCGGCACCGACGCCCTGGAGCGCGCCGGTCTCGCCTGATCCCGCGGACCCGGAGGCGGAGAGGAAGTCTGCGGCCGTGGTGGGGGCTCGGGGGTCTTCCCCGCCACGGCCGTCATGCACAACAACGCCTCACGACCCCGAGGGGTTACGCGCCCGTACCACCCCGGAGTTCATTCGTCCGGCGCAGTTGACCGCCGCCCCTGTTGCCTGCCCTGCCGTACCGCTTTTGACTTGTTCTTTGCGGACGCCCGCACGGAGGTACACGGAGGTTCAGTGATGCTGTCGGCCCGAAGTCTCTTCCAGGAAATCCTGGACAACGACGATTCCTTCCAGCTCTTCTGCTCCATAGCCGCCAGCGGCGAGACCCAGGGCGGCTGGGAGAACGGCCGGATCGCGGCCCTCGTGCCCGAGAGCATGAGGCACCTCGCTCCGAAGATCACCCGGCACGGCGCCGACGAGGACAAGCACGGCCGCCTCTTCAGCGCCCTGCTCAAGAAGCGCGGGCTCGACCCGGTCCCGGTCCCGCCGGACACCGACTACACGATGCTGCTCGAACAGCGCGGCATCGGCCTCGCCCACGACAAGCTCCGCCGCGACGAGCCGCTGACCGAGGAGGACGTCCTCGTCTACCTCTCGCACAGCCGGGTGACCGAGCAGCGGGCCGCCGACCAGATGGACATGCTGGTCAAGTACTTCGGCGACCACCCCGAGGCGGGCCGGCCGATCAGGATGATCTGCGACGACGAGGAGAACCACCTCGCGTACTGCCACGAGGAACTGCTGCGGCTCGCCCGCGCGGGACACGGCCGTACGATCCAGCGCGTCCTGCGCGAGTGCGCCATGGCGGAGTGCCGCGTCTACCGGGACGTGAGCCTCGCCGTCATGGCCCACATGGGGCGCCTCCTCAAGTGGCCGAAGGCCAAGTCCGCCGTGCTCGCCGCGGGCATCCACGCCATGTACGCGTACGAACGCCTCGGTGGCTGGCGGCGCATGGTGAGCCTGTCGATGCCGGAGCGCCGCGACGCGCTGGGCGGCCCGGCGACGTCGGCCGTGGGGGTCGTGTGACCCGCGCCCCGGCGGCGCCGGTCAGAGCCAGCCGCGGCTCTTGAACAGCCGGTAGAGCCCGATCTCGCAGAACACCATCAGCAGGATCACGGCGGGATAGGCCCACTCCCACCGGAGCTCGGGCATGTGCTCGAAGTTCATGCCGTAGACGCCCGCGACCATCGTCGGGACCGCGGCCATCGCCGCCCACGCCGAGATCTTCCGCATGTCGTCGTTCTGCCGCACGCTCATCTGCGCCAGATGCGCCGACAGGATGTCCGACAGCAGCCGGTCGAGACCGTCCACCTGCTCGTTCGCGCGCGTCAGGTGGTCGCTGACGTCCCGGAAGAAGGGCTGCGCGTGCTCGTCGACGAACGGCAGGCCCGGACTCGAAAGCCGCAGCATCGGCTGGGCGAGCGGCCCCGTCGCGCGGCGGAACTCCAGCACCTGGCGCTTGAAGGTGTAGATCCGCGCGGCGGTGTTCGTCGCGTCGCGCCCCACCGGGGCGAAGACCTCGGCCTCCAGCTCCTCCAGGTCGGTCTGGAGCTCCGCGCCCACCTCTATGTAGTGGTCGACGACGGCGTCGCTGACGGCGTACAGGACCGAGGTCGGCCCGTGCCGCAGCACCTGCGGCTCGGCCTCCAGGCGGTCGCGCACGGCCGCCAGGGGGGCGCCCTCGCCGTGCCGCACCGTCACCACGAACGAGTCGCCCACGAACACCATCAGCTCGCCCGTCGTCACGGTGTCGCTCCGCGGTTCGTACATCACCGGCTTGAGCACCGCGAAGAGGGAGTCGTCGTACACCTCCAGCTTGGGCCGCTGGTGGGCGCGCAGGGCGTCCTCGACGGCCAGCGGGTGCAGGCCGAACTCGGTCGACACGAGATCGAATTCCTTCTCGGTCGGCTCGTGCAGACCGATCCACAGAAAGGCGTCACCGTCCGCCCGCGCCTCGGCGAGCGCGTCGGAGAAGTCGGAAGGGCCCTCGGTGCGGCAGCCTTCCCGGTAGATGGCACAGTCGACGATCACGCGGCGCATCCTCCCCCCGCCGGGGCCCCGGCACACCCCGGAGCCGTCTTCCGCCTAGGCTGGCGGCCATGGCCACGCTGATCCTCGTACGCCACGGACGTTCCACCGCCAACACCGCGGGACTGCTCGCCGGCTGGACGCCCGGCGTCACGCTCGACGAGCGCGGCGCCGCGCAGGCGGCCGCGCTGCCCGGCAGGCTGGCCGGCGTGCCGCTCGCCGTGGCGGTGACCAGCCCCCTCGAACGCTGCCGCGAGACGCTCCAGCCGCTGCTCGACGCGCGGCCGGGACTGCCGCTGCACACCGACGAGCGGATCGGGGAGTGCCACTACGGCGACTGGTCGGGCCGCAAGCTCGCCGAGCTCGCCGACGAGCCCCTGATGGCGGCCGTGCAGCAGCACCCCTCGTCCGTGACGTTCCCGGGCGGCGAGTCGATGCGGGCCATGCAGGCCCGCGCGGTCGACGCCGTACGGGAGTGGAACGCGCGCGTCGAGGCCGAGCACGGTGAGGACGCCGTCTGGCTCATGTGCTCGCACGGGGACATCATCAAGTCCGTCGTCGCGGACGCGCTCGGGCTTCATCTCGACCTCTTCCAGCGGATTCACGTCGACCCGTGTTCCCTGACGGCCATCCGGTACACCGGGCTGCGGCCCTTTCTTGTGCGGCTCGGCGACACCGGGGAACTCTCCGCCCTGGCGCCGCGCGGCAGCGGCGGCGACGGGGACGCGGCCGTAGGGGGCGGCGCGGGCGCACCGTGATCGATCCGCGCAGTAGGGTGGACGCGCCCCCACCGCGCATACAGACGATTACGACACCTTCGACACCTTCGACACCGGCTTTTCGGCATCGACCTCCGAGTCGACGATCTCAAGGGAGACAGGACGTGTCCCGTCAGGTATTCCTCTACGACCCGCCGGACCGCTTCGTCGCCGGTACGGTCGGGCTGCCTGGACGCCGTACGTTCTTCCTCCAGGCATCCGCGGCCGGCCGCGTCACCAGCGTCGCCCTGGAGAAGACCCAGGTCGCGGCGCTCGCGGAGCGGATCGACGAACTGCTCGACGAAGTGGTACGCCGCACCGGGGGCAACGCCCCCGTACCGGCCGTGGCCCCGGCCGACGTCACCGACAGCGCCCCGCTCGACGCCCCCGTCGAGGAGGAGTTCCGCGTCGGCACGATGGCCCTGGCCTGGGACGGTGAGGAACAGCGCATGATCGTCGAGGCGCAGGCCCTCGTCGAGCTGGACGTGGAGACCGAAGAGGATCTCGCGGAGGCCGAGGAACGGCTGCTCCAGGACGAGGAGAACGGGCCGCCGATGCTGCGGGTCCGGCTCAGCGGCGCGCAGGCCCGGGCCTTCGCCAAGCGCGCCCTCGACGTCGTCAACGCGGGCCGGCCGCCGTGCCCGCTGTGCAGCCTGCCGCTCGACCCGGAGGGACACGTATGCCCGCGCCAGAACGGATACCGCCGGGGAGCGTGACCCCGTCGGACGATCTCCTCACCGTGCTGGCGAAGGGCCGGCTCACGGTGCGCGGACGCGTGCGCGAGGCGTCCAACGCCGTGCTGTACTGCGACGTCGAGCACGACGGTGTGTCGGTGTCCTGCGTCTACAAACCCGTCGCCGGGGAGCGGCCGCTGTGGGACTTCCCCGACGGCACGCTCGCGCAGCGCGAGGTGGCGGCGTACGAGATCTCCGAGGCGACGGGGTGGGGCCTCGTCCCGCCGACCGTGCTGCGCGACGGGCCGTACGGCGAGGGCATGTGCCAGCTGTGGATCGAGACGGCCCCCGAGGGGCCCGACGGGGGGCTGCTGGCCCTGATCGAGGACGAGGAGCCCGCCGAGGGCTGGAAGGCCATCGCCTACGCCGAGGTGGGGGAGGGGCGCACGGCACTCCTCGTGCACGCCGACGATCCGCGCCTGCGCCGCCTCGCGGTCCTGGACGCGGTCATCAACAACGCCGACCGCAAGGGCGGGCATCTCCTGCCGGCCCCCGACGGGCGGCTGTACGGCATCGACCACGGCGTCACCTTCAACACGGACGACAAGCTCCGCACACTGCTGTGGGGCTGGGCGGGCGAGCCCCTGACGGCCGAGGCCGCCGGGGTGCTGGACCGGCTCGCGGAGGAACTGGCCCCGGGGCGTGCCCTCACCGCCCGGATGGCCGAACTGATCACTCCGGCGGAGGTCGAGGCGCTGCGCGGGCGGGTGGCGGCGCTGCGGGCGGCGGCACGCCACCCGGAGCCGAGCGGTGACTGGCCCGCCATCCCGTGGCCGCCCGTGTAGAGCACGGAGGGCGGGCTCGCGCAAGAGTGGCTCACCGGACACGATTTCGTATCCGGTTCGTATCCGGAACGTGCGTCCGGTTACGCTCAAGGCATGCATGCCTGGCCCGCTTCTGAGGTCCCCGCCCTGCCTGGCAAGGGCCGCGACCTCCAGATCCACGACACCGCGACCGGTCGGTTGATCACCCTCGACCCCGGTCCCGTCGCCCGAATCTATGTCTGCGGCATCACGCCGTACGACGCGACCCACATCGGTCACGCGGCGACCTACAACGCGTTCGACCTCGTGCAGCGCGTGTGGCTCGACACCAAGCGGCAGGTTCACTACGTGCAGAACGTCACGGACGTGGACGATCCGCTGCTGGAGCGGGCGATCCGCGACGGACAGGACTGGACCGAACTCGCGGAGCGCGAAACCGCGCTGTTCCGCGAGGACATGACCGCCCTGCGGATGCTTCCGCCGCGCCACTACATCGGCGCCGTCGAAGCCATACCGGGGATCGTGCCGCTCATCGAGCGGCTGCGGGACGCGGGCGCGGCGTACGAGCTCGAAGGGGACGTGTACTTCTCCGTCGAGGCCGACCCGCACTTCGGCGAGGTCTCGGGCCTCGACGCCGACGCCATGCGGCTGCTGTCCGCGGAGCGCGGCGGCGACCCCGACCGCCCCGGCAAGAAGAACCCGCTCGACCCGATGCTCTGGATGGCGGCCCGTGACGGCGAGCCGAGCTGGGACGGCGCCTCGCTGGGGCGCGGCAGGCCCGGCTGGCACATCGAGTGCGTCGCGATCGCCCTCGACCACCTCGGGATGGGCTTCGACGTGCAGGGCGGCGGGTCCGACCTCGCCTTCCCGCACCACGAGATGGGCGCCTCCCACGCCCAGGCGCTGACCGGCGAGCACCCGTTCGCCAAGACGTACGTGCACGCGGGCATGGTCGCCCTCGACGGCGAGAAGATGTCGAAGTCCAAGGGCAACCTGGTCTTCGTGTCGAAGCTGCGCCGCGACGGCGTGGACCCGGCGGCGATCCGCCTCACGCTGCTCGCGCACCACTACCGGGCCGACTGGGAGTGGACGGACCAGGTGCTGGAGGACGCCCTGGAGCGGCTCGGGCGCTGGCGCGCGGCCGTGTCCCGTCCCGACGGGCCGTCCGCCGACGCCCTGGTGGAGGAGATCCGCGAGGCGCTCGCCGACGACCTCGACGCCCCGGCCGCCCTGGCCGCCGTCGACCGCTGGGCCGCCCTCCAGGCGGCCGAGGGCGGTACGGACGAAGGCGCCCCCGGCGTCGTCTCGCGTGCCGTCGACGCCCTCCTCGGAGTGGCCCTGTAGCCGCCTCTCGGCCCTGCCGCCCCCGGACCTCCCCGCGGAGGGCCGGGGGCGGACCGGTTCGCGTACCGTCCGGGCGCACGGCTGCGGGGCGGCGCCCGACGGCCCCGCCCCGCAGTCTTCTCGTCCGTACGCCCTACTCCTCGGGGGAGTCGTCCGCTCCGTCCGCGTCCTGTGCGTCCCTCGGGGGCTCCGGCTCCGCGCGCGGCGGCCTGGGGGGCCGCGTACGGCCGCCCGAGCTGTCGCGCAGGTACGTCCCCGTGCCCTCGCTCCCGTCCGTCGCGTGACCGGGGCCGGGCCCGCCGTCACGCCGCCGCAGGTACCGCTCGAACTCGCGCGCGATCGCCTCGCCGGACGCCTCGGGCAGTTCCGCGGTGTCCCGCGCCTCCTCCAGCGACTGCACGTACTCGGCCACCTCGCTGTCCTCGGCGGCCAGTTGGTCCACGCCCACCTGCCACGCCCGCGCGTCCTCCGGCAGTTCGCCGAGCGGGATCCGCAGGTCGATGAGGTCTTCGAGGCGGTTCAACAGGGCCAGTGTGGCCTTGGGGTTGGGCGGCTGCGACACGTAGTGCGGCACGGCGGCCCACAGGCTCACCGCCGGCACGCCCGCGTGCGTACAGGCTTCCTGGAGGATTCCGACGATGCCGGTGGGGCCCTCGTACTTGGTCTCCTCCAGGTCCATGGTCCGCGCCAGGTCCGCGTCCGACGTCACGCCGCTGACCGGCACCGGCCGGGTGTGCGGGGTGTCGCCGAGCAGCGCGCCCAGGATCACGATCATCTCGACGCCCAGTTCGTGCGCGAAGCCGAGGATCTCGTTGCAGTACGAACGCCAGCGCATGGACGGCTCGATGCCGCGGACCAGTACGAGGTCGCGGGGCTTGTCACCGCCGATGCGCACCACGGAGAGCCGTGTGGTGGGCCAGGTGATCTTGCGGACCCCGTTCTCGAGAAACACCGTGGGCCGGTTGACCTGGAAGTCGTAGTAGTCCTCGGCGTCGAGCGCCGCGAAGACCTCGCCCTTCCATTCCCGTTCCAGATGCGCGACCGCGGTGGAGGCGGCGTCGCCGGCGTCGTTCCAGCCCTCGAACGCGGCCACCATGACCGGGTCGATCAGCTCGGGAACCCCCTCGAGCTCGATCACCCAGTGCCCCCTTTCGAAGTTCCCTTGTGCACGCATCAACCTTACGGCTTCCACCAGGTGCGGTGACGCCTGATGCGCATGCCGGAAGCGTGCCCTGCGCCCGTCGGATCAACCACCGCTCGTCCAAGACGGGTAAGGGGCAGCCGCTCAGGCGGCTGCCCCTTACC
>NZ_JBSGYQ010000050.1:0-55371 GCF_053610585.1 Streptomyces sp. NPDC054887
GTGCGCGAGACGAAGAAGAACGAGAGGCGCGGCGCGAAGTCGTCGACGTCCATCCCGGCGGCGACGGCGGTGCGCACGTACTCGATGCCGTCGGCGAGGGTGAACGCGATCTCCTGCGCGGGCGAGGCGCCGGCCTCGGCCATGTGGTAGCCGGAGATCGAGATCGTGTTCCACTTCGGGATCTCGGTCTTGCAGTACTTGAAGATGTCCGCGATCAGGCGCAGCGACGGCTTCGGCGGGAAGATGTACGTCCCGCGCGCGATGTACTCCTTCAGCACGTCGTTCTGGATCGTGCCCGTCAGCTGGTCCGCCGGCACACCCTGCTCCTCGCCGACCAGCTGGTACATCAGGAGGAGGAGCGCCGCGGGGGCGTTGATCGTCATGGACGTCGAGACCTTGTCCAGCGGGATGCCGCCGAACAGGACCCGCATGTCGTCGATGGAGTCGATCGCCACGCCGACCTTGCCGACCTCGCCACTGGCGATGGCCGCGTCGCTGTCGTGGCCCATCTGGGTCGGCAGGTCGAAGGCGACCGAGAGGCCCATCGTGCCGTTGGCGATCAGCTGCTTGTACCGGGCGTTGGACTCCGTGGCCGTGCCGAAGCCGGCGTACTGGCGCATGGTCCACGGCCGGCCCGTGTACATCGACGGGTAGACACCGCGCGTGAAGGGGTATGCGCCGGGCTCGCCCAGCTTCTCCTGAGGGTCCCAGCCCTCCAGGGCGTCCGGCCCGTACACCGGCTCAATAGGCAGTCCCGACTCCGACTCGCGCGCCATCTGCTGTGCCTCCCGCTGAACGTACTGGCTGGTAATGAACCGACCCTCGCGACGGACTGTAGCGGCGGGCGTGCGGCCGGTGGAGAGCCGCAGGCTGGGACCTTGCTCACAACGTCGCTCCCCCCATCATGCGTGTGCCCGCGCGACCGGCGGCGGGTCGCGCGACCCGGGAGGGCTTTCGCGGGCGGTACGGGCTTTCGCGACCGGGCGCGGCGGGAATCATCCGGGGGACGGGCGAGTCACGGGGGCGGGGATGGACGTGAAGCTGCGCGGGAGCAGGCCGGGGCGGGCAGTGGTGGCGGTGGCGGCCGTTGCGGCGCTCGCGGCCGTCACGGCGGGATGCAGGCCCGCGACGGACACGGGGCCGGGCGCCGCCCGGCAGGCGGCAGCCGCCCCGGCGCGGAGCCCGGCCCACGCGCCCCCCGCGGCGGCGTACGAGCCGCCCGCGACCGTCGGTCCGCAGGGACTTGCAGGGCGGCGCACACCGCCCGGGCCGGCGACACCCCGGCCCGCCGCGCCGAAACCCCCGGCGCCCAGGATCCTCATGGCGAGCGGGTCCGACGGCGCCCAGGTACGGGAACTCCAGGCCAGGCTCCGCCGGACCGGCCACTTCCCGCGCACGCCGACCGGCCACTACGGTCCCGTCACCGCCGCCGCCGTCTCGGCGTTCCAGGCCGGGCGCGGACTGCCCCGCACGGGCACGACAGACACCGTCACCTGGAGCAGGCTGCTCGGGACGACCCGCGAGCCGACGCGCGCCGAGCTGTACCCGGCGACCGCCCGGCCGGTGGCACGGCCCGACCCGCGCTGCCTGACGGGGCGGGTGCTGTGCATCAGCAAGACCAGCCGCACGCTGTCCTGGATGATCGACGGGCGGGTCGTCTCGGTGATGGACGTGCGGTTCGGTTCGCAGTACACACCGACCCGCGAAGGCGTCTTCAGCGTGTACTGGAAGTCCCGGCACCACGTCTCGACGCTGTACGACACCCCGATGCCGTACGCCCTGTTCTTCAGCGGCGGGCAGGCCGTCCACTACTCGTCGGACTTCGCGGCGCGCGGTTACGGCGGCGCCTCGCACGGCTGCGTCAACGTCCGGGACGAGGGGAAGATCGCCGGCCTGTTCGCGCAGGTGCGCGACGGCGACAGAGTCGTCGTCCACTGGTAGGCGGCGACGAGGAGAAGGAGAAGAGTGGCGCGGGCGGGACCGGGGGAACGTGTCCCGCCCGCGCCTGTTGCGCGGAGCCGCAGGTACGGGGGGAACCCCGGCTCGTCGCGCTGCCGATGACCAGTCGGCTCACTCTCTACTGCGTCAGCGGCTCCAAAAACGTCACACCTGCCGGAGCGGAGATGAGAAAGCCCAGCTCAGCGAGGGTCAGTCCGCCTGCGTCAGCGCCGTGACCGGGGCGACGGACCCGGTGGCCGGGGAGGGCGGCGGGGTGTACGAGACCGCCGGCACGCGCCGCCGCACCCCGTCGGTGGCGCCCCCTCTCCCGTCGGCCGCCTCGCCGTCGCCGGTCCGGCCCTTGCGTCCGTCGCCGTGGCGGCCGTCCTCGTCACGGCCGCCGTTCCTCCCGCCGTCGGCGGAGCCGTCGTCCGGGCCGTCCCGGCCGTCGGAGCCGTCCAGCAGGTGGTCGCAGAAGCGCTCGACCCGGTCGGCGCCCCTGGCGGCCTCCTCCAGGCGCCGCTCGTGGTCGGGGGCGAGGCTGCCGGAGCGGTGGTCCCGGCACGCCCTGACCGTCTCGCGGTACCAGTCGTCGGAGCCCGGCACCGGGCCGTCACCGCCCGTTCCCGGGGCGCCGTCGCCGGGCCGGGTCGGGGACGTGGGCGGCGTGGCGGTGCCCGGTCCCGCGGAGGACTCGTGCGTATCGCCCGTTCCGCCGTCGTCCGGTGTCCCGTGCGCGTCGCCGGGTGTTCCGGTGCCGTCGGGGGACGGGCCGCCGGTGCCGTCATGTCCGGGGCCGGTGGTGCCGGGGGCGGGCGGGGGCGGTGTCGCGGCGGCGGACACGGTGGCCGCGGGCGCGGGGCGGTCGCCCGTGCCGAAGGGGCTGGGCAGCACGCCGGTGCCGGCCGCCACCGCGACGCCGCCGAGCGCGACGCCCGCGAGGGCGCCGGCCAGGCCGATGCGTACGGGACGCGCCCAGCGCAGACCCACGGGCGCCGCGCGGCCGATGCGCACCGTGGGGTTCTCGGGGGCGGCCGCCCTGGCCTTGCGGAACGCGGCGAGCGCGGCCGCCTCGCCGGGGAGTTCGCCGGACTCGTGGCCGCCGGCCCGGGCCACGCCGTCCAGGGCTGCGGCGAGGCGCTCGGCCTGGGCGCGCGCGTGGTCACCGACAGGCCCGACGGGTTCTCCGCGCAGCAGGCGCTCCGCCGCGTCCTTGTCGAGCCACTCGTACCGCTCGTCGGCCATCACATGTCCTTCTGCGTCCGCACGCGCCATTGCGTCACACCGGCGGACGTGACCCGGCCCCCCCGCGGACCCCGCTGCGGCGGCACCGCGCCGAGCTCCTGCCGCCCGCCGGCCGGGCCCGCGCCCGTACCGCTGACGCCTTCGCCGTTCTCGCGGCTGTCGTCGACACCACCCGCGCCGCTGCCGTCGGCGCGCGCACCGGAATCGGGGGCGTTCAGGAGTTCGGCCAGGCGCTTGAGGCCCCGGTGGGCGGCGGTCCGTACCGCGCCGGGGCGCTTGCCCAGAGTCTGGGCCGCGCTCTTCGCGTCGAGCCCGACGACGACGCGCAGGACGACCGCCTCGGCCTGGTCCTGCGGGAGCTGGGCGATGAGTGCGAGGGTGTCGCCGGTGGCGAGGGCCTCCATCGCCTCACCGGCGGTGTCGGAGACGCCGGGCTTCGCGGCGAGTTCCGTCTCGTCGGCGCCGACGACGGGTCGCCGGCCGCGCATCCGTATGTGGTCCAGGGCGCGGTTGCGCGCTATGCGCGCCGCCCAGCCCCTGAACCGGTCGGCGTCCCCGCTGAACCGGTCGAGGTCGCGGGCTATCTGGAGCCAGGACTCGGAGGCGACGTCCTCGGCGTCCGGGTCGCCGACCAGCGTTCGTATGTAGCCCAACAGCCGTGGGTGCACGGCGCGGTACACAGTACGGAAGGCGCTCTCGTCCCCGTCCTGTGCCGCGAGCACCGCGGCGGTCAGCTCCGCGTCGTCCCCCAGCACTCCCTCAACCTGTCCCGAGTCGCAGCTGGTCACCACTGCCGCGCAGCCCTGCGCGAGTCTGCACGCTACGGCGTCGCCGGGGGTCGCGTCCACGTCCTGCACACCGTGCGACCGCGCACTGACACAGAGCGGTGTGACAGAAAACGCATGCCCGGCGCTGAGAGTAGTACGGGCCGCCGCACGGTCCGCGGACGGCGACCGGGGCCTCTCCTGTGGGGGGTGGCGGCTCCGGTCGTCCTTCCGCGGCCGGCGGCGGCCCCATGCGCTGCCCGTACGGCGGATTCCGCTTCCGCGCCGGGGCGACCGGCTCGGCCCGCACGCCGGACCCCCTTACCCGCACCGCGACGACCGGCTCTCCCCGTACGCGAACGCCCGCGTCCCGCGCGGCCGCGACCGCCGTACGGCGAACAGCCTCCTCCCCGAGCTGCGGCGACCCGCTCTCCCCGTACGGCGAACAATCTCTTCCCGCGCCGCGGCGACCCGCTCTCCCCCGTACGGCGAACAGCCGCCTTCCGCGCCGCCGCGACCGCCGTACGCCAGGCACCCGCGTTCCGCGCCGCCGCGACCGCCGCGACCGCCGTCAGCGTGGGCCGGAATCGTTCGGGTCCTTGTCGCCCGTGCCGTCCCCGGAGCCGCCATCGGCCCGGGCGCCGTCGTCGCCGCTGCCGCCCCGCTCGTCCTCTTCGCCGCCCGGCCGGCCGTCCCCGGCCGCCGCTCCCCCGCCGTCGGCCCCGTCGGGGCGTGCGGCCGCGCCGCCTTCCGGCCCGGCCGGCGTCTTCGGCGCACCGGGCGCCGTGCCCGGCTGCGGGGCCTTCGTGCCACCGGAGGCTCCGGCGTCGTCCGGCTCCGCCGCGGAGCCCTCGCCGCCGGCGTCCGGCCGCCGCTCTCCAGCCTCCAGCAGGTCCTCGCAGTACGCCTCGACCGTCCGGTCCGCGTCGGCGGCGGCCGCCGCGAGCCGCTCGGGGACCGCACCCGGTCCTGCGACCGAGCGCCCCCGCGGCACGAGGTACGCGACGCAGTACGCCACCTCGTCGCGCGCCGCGAGCGCCGCCCACGAGGGGGTGACGCCGGCCGGCGGCGTCCGCGCCGCGTCCCGCTCGGCCGCCCCCGCGTCGTCCCCACGGCCCGTACCCGCCGGCACCCGCGCACCGTCGCCCGGGGCCGTCGCCACCGCGCCCGGCCCGCCCGAGCCGATCCCGAAGGGCGTCGGAAGCGCCCCCGCGCCGGCGGCCAGCGCCACTCCGCCCAGCGTCACCGTCGCCGCGAGCGAGGCGAACGCCGCCCGTACCGGCAGGGTTCCGCGCCGGCGCCGAGAGGGCCGCCAGTCGTCGCGCCCGCGCGCCCCCCACCGGCGGCGCCCCGGCGAGGCGAGCAGCCCCGAGTCGCGCGCCTCCCGGTACGCGGCGAGCGCCGCCCGCACGCCGGCCACCTCGCCGGACGCCGGCGACGACCGGCGTACGGCGGCCAGCAGCGCCTCGACCTCCGGCGCCGCCGGCTGTTCACCGGCCGCTTCCGGGCGCCGCGCGCGCGAGGCGGCCCCGCGCCCGGTCCGCGACCGTGCGCGCTCCTGTGCTCGTTCCGATGCCCGTCTCATGTCTCATCCTTCAGCGTGCGCGGCGCCGCAGACGTCACAACGCCGGGTCCGCCGTCCGCCAGTTGTTCGGCCAGCCGCTTGAGCCCCCGGTACGCCGACGTCCGCACGGACCCGCTGCGCTTGCCCAGCACCCTGGCCGCCGCGGGCCCGTCCAGTCCGACGACCACGCGCAGCAGCACCGCCTCGGCCTGATCACGCGGCAGCCGGGCGATCATCTCCAGCGCCTGCCCGGTCGACAGCGCCTCGATCGCGTCGTCGGCGGTGTCCTGCCGGCCGGGGAGCTCCAGCACGTCCTGCTCCATCAGCGACGTACGGGGTCTTCGCTTCTGCTTGCGCAGGTGGTCCAGCGCGCGGTGCCGGGCGATCGTCGCCGTCCAGCCGCGAAAGCCCGCCCCGTCGCCGCGGAAGCGCCCGAGGTCCCGGGCGATCTCCAGCCATGCCTCGGACGTCACGTCCTCAGCGTCCTCCCCCACGAGCCCCCGTACGTATCTGAGCAGCCCCGGATGCACCATCCGGTACGCCGCGGCGAAGCCTTCCTCGTCCCCCTGCTGGGCCCGCTCGACGGCAGCGCCCAGTTCCGCGTCGCACACCTGCGTACGACGCCGCTCCCCACCCCTGACCACACGTCCCTCTTCGTGCCGACCCGGCACTGGTCACCGTGCCCATGCCCCCTGGGAGGCACCGGCCCCCTCTTGCTCTGCGCCCGGGGGCGGAGAAACGTCACAGGGCGTCCGCCGCCGGGACTCAGCCGCCCATCTGCGCCTGGATGTGGCCGACCACCTCGTTGAACTCCTCGGTCGGCGAGAAGTCGACGTACTCGCAGTCCTCCAGCGCCTCGGGCACGTGACCGGGCGCCCAGTAGAACGCCTGGCCCGCCTCGTAGACCTGCTCGC
This sequence comes from Streptomyces sp. NPDC054887, assembly GCF_053610585.1. Classification (NCBI taxonomy): domain Bacteria; kingdom Bacillati; phylum Actinomycetota; class Actinomycetes; order Kitasatosporales; family Streptomycetaceae; genus Streptomyces; species Streptomyces sp. NPDC054887. The sequence goes on from NZ_JBSGYQ010000050.1 coordinate 6,426, forward strand.
CGTCCTTGGTGCGCATCCGCAGCCGCCCCTTGAGCAGGTATCCCCAGTGCGGGCACTGGCACATGTCGTCGGGCAGGCCCTCGGCCAGCGGACCCATGTCCGTGCCCTTGGGGAACCGCGCGAACGCGACCGTCATGTCGCCCCCGATCTCCCGCATGCGCAGCTCCACTCCGCCGCCTTCGATCGCGACAGGAGCGTCGTTCCGGGTCGTCGCCTGCATGACTCCTCCACGGCGGACCGGTTGCGGGGCTGAAATCTCCGCCTTCTCCCAGTCTGTCCCCGGCCGCGCGGCCGTGCGACAGGGCAGCCGGCGGACAGCGCGCGGTGATCCGCGCCCGCCCCGGTCCGCCCGGTCAGCCGTTGCTGCGGGCCCGGCGGGAGGCCGCGGCCCGCAGGACGCGCTTGCCCTCGTTGGAGAGCTGGAGGGCGTGGTTCAGGCCGCCGCCGGAACCCTCCGACAGCATGTCGAGGAGCTGGCACTGGCGGCGCAGTTCGCCGGCGGTGAGCGGGCTGATGCCGTCGGTCTCGCCGTGGCGGTACGCCTTCACCCGCTCCTCGTGGCCGCCGGGCGCCACCCCGTCGAGCCGCAGGTGGACCTCCAGCACGGCCGCCGAGCAGTCCTCGGCCCAGGCCCGCAGTGCGGGTCCGTCGTAGGCGGCGGGGACGGCGGCGGCCATGCGGATGGCGAAGCCGGCCAGTTCGCCGGGGGCCGCGCCCGCGACGCGCTCGACGACGGTGGCGACCCTGCGCAGCCGGCCGAGCCACGCGTCGCCGCCCTCCACCGCGACCCACAGCGGCCTGAGCGCCTCGTCCGTGTCGAGACCGATGCGCTCGGCACCCTCGACGTACTCCAGGAGGGGCAGGCAGCGGTCCAGGCAGGCCACCGCGCTCGCCGCCAGGGTCCGCTCGTCGGCACGGCCGATCAGTTCCACCAGGGTCACGGTGCCTCCCTCGGCACTGCTGGGCCCGCTCGGTGCGGGCCTTCTCCTTCCGACTGCGTACCGGGCGGCGATTACGTCACAGTGCGCTCATCGCCGCTCACAGCCCCAGGCGGTCAAGGAAGCGTGCGAAAAGCTCCTCGGCCACCGGATCGGCCTCTTCGCGCAGTACGTCGAGCAGCGCGCCGGAGGCCACCGTGCGTCCGGTGGCGGCCGCCCACTCCACGGCCTTCGCCGCGGCCCGCTCGGGCGGCAGGAACAGGTCCTCCAGGACCATTCCGTCGGCGCTCAGGTGTTCCGCCATGGCCTCGCGGCCCAGGCAGCCGAACCAGGACCCGTCCGCCGTGGCGGACGTGGCGGCCTCCACGACCACGCAGGCGCTGTCCATGACGAAGGCGAACAGCGCGGGCGTCCCCGTCTCCCCGCACACCCCGCGGGCGAGCGCCCCCATGTCACCGACCTGCGGCTCACTGGGCCGCGCCCACACCTGCCAGCCGTCGCCGCGCGTCTCGTGGAGCGACAGCCCCTCGCGTACGTCGGCGAGCGCCGCCAGCTCGGAGAGCGGCCGCGCGCTCCGGCCCACGACGAAGTAACCCCAGAAGCCCATGCCCCGATCCCCCCACGGTTTCCAACAGTGCTGTCATATTCTGCCCGCATCAAGTGCCTCTGAGGGCCGCTCTGTTGACGCGGCGGAGCGGGCTTCGGCCTTCAGGCGCTGCATGCGCGTCAGCGCGCGTACGAAGAGGATCGCGAGCACGGCGGACGCGATGTCGAGGAGGTCGGCGACGATGAGCTGGTCGAGGGCGTCGCGGATCGCGGCCGGCTCCTCGGCCGCCGCGTAGCGCCGCACGGCGAACCGGCTGAAGAGCGCCGAGACGACCCACAGCGTCCACCACGCGGTGAGGACGGTGTGCGGCTCCTCCTTGCGCGCGTTCAGGCCGTACGGGTCCTGCCTGCTGGCCGCCCAGACGTCCACGGCGACTCCGCGCGGGAGCCAGAAGTTGCCGATCGGGACGAACCAGGAGCCGATCGCCCAGCCGCGCCCCTTGCGCTGGAGGTCCGGCGCGAAGACGTCGGCGTTCTTCCGCACCCGGAAGAACCAGACGATGAACACGACGGCCGTGACGAGGAAGGCGCCGCCGTAGGCCACCGACGCGTAGGTCATCTGCGAGTCGACACGCTCCAGGTCGTCGACCGGCACGGCGGTGAAGCCCTCGGACGTCAGGTCGCTCCACATGCCCCGGGCGCGCATGGAGACGATCAGGGAGAACACGTCGGCCGCGACGACGGCGCCGAGCAGCACCGTCACGGCCTTCGCCAGCCCCACGGGCGAGCGCGGCACCGCGGGCCCTGCGGACAGCGGCACGGAGGGCGGCGGCCCCGCGGACAGCGGCACGGAGGGCGCGACGGGCGGCGGCGCGGCGTTCGCCGCGGCGACCGCACAGCCGTCGCAGAGCCCTTCGCCGGTGGTGACCTTGTCTTGACCGCAATTGGCGCACAGCACGGCTGGGCGACCCCCCAAGGTGACGGGACGCCCCTCCTCCGAGGCGTGGCGACGGCGCGGGCGCCGGCCGGCGCGCGCATGCGGAACATACGCGGCCGCCGGCCGGGCCGTCCATCGCGTATCGCCGGCTCAGCCCGTGCGCTCGGCGAGTGCCTTGAAGCCCTCCCAGCCGAGGGCCGGCGTGCCGGTGTCCCAGGTCTTCTGGGCCAGGGCGCGCATCGGGAGGTGGATGCCGCGCGCCACCTGCTCCTGGGTCTGCGCGTCCGCCAGGTCGCACCAGATGGCCAGGCGGCCGCCGAGGATCTGGTCCGCGTAGCGCGCGGGCACCGGGGTGGTGCCGCGCAGGACCTGCGGGGTCCAGGACTCGTAGATGCGGCGGCCCGTCGGGTACGTGAAGGTGTTGGGCTCGCCCAACACGTAGTACAGGAACTCGTCGTTGGCGTTGACCACCTTGCGGCCCTCGCTCAGGTACTCCTGCGGCTGGCGCGCGCCGATCTCCTTGCCGGTCCAGTACTCGACCTCGCGGTCCCGGTCGGCCGTGACGACGCCGCCGGCGTGCAGGCCGTCGTTCCACGCCTTGAGGGTCTTGCCGTGCGCGCGCAGCTTCGCGGCGCGGTCGTTGAGCCAGCCGGTGGCCAGGTCCTGGACCTTGGCGTTCGGGCCGTACTTGCGGACGGCCTCACCGGCGAGGCCCGGGTACGAGAGCTCCGGGTTCCGCTTGAGCAGGGCCGCGTACTCGTCGCCGCCGAGGTGCACGTACCTGCCGGGGAAGACGTCGGCGTACTCGCTCAGCAGGTCGTCCACGATCCGCGCGGACTTCGGGTCGGCGATGTCCACCGCGCCGGGTGTCGCCACTCCCCGCGAGTCGTGCAGCTGGAGGTCGGGGTGCGCGCGCATGACCGCGCCGAGGTGGCCGGGCGAGTCGATCTCGGGGATGACGGTGATGTGGCGGCTTTCGGCCAGCTTCACGATCCGCCGCACCTCGGCCTTGGTGAGGTGCTGCTGGGAGACGATCTCGGGGTGGCTGTCCGACTCGATGCGGAAGCCCTGGTCGTCGGAGAAGTGCAGGCCGAGCTGGTTGAGCTTGAGGTCGCCCATCTCGCGGACGGTGTCCTCGATCCAGTCGGCGGTGAAGTGCTTGCGCGCGGTGTCGAGCATGACGCCGCGCTGCGGCTTCGCCGGCCTGTCCCGTACGACGCCCTCGGACAGGCGGCCGTCGGCCGCCAGCGCCTGCTTGACGGTGCGGGTCCCGTAGAAGACGCCGGCCTGGTCGGCGCCCGTGACGCGGACGCGGCCGTCACGCACGGTGAGGGTGTACGACTCGGGCGCGCCGCCGGGGGCGAGCGCCAGCTCGATGTCCCCGGCGCGGCCGGACCCTGCGGCGTAGCCGCGCTCGATCTCCTGGGCCAGGAGCTTGCCCTCGTCGCCGAGCGCGCGGCTGTCGCCGGGAGCCACCACGACGCGCGTGGAGCGCTGCGGCCGCCAGCCGGGGCCGGAGGCGGCGTCGTAGTCCCGCACGGAGGGGACGGCGCTGGGCGCCTTCGTCGGGCCGGGCTTCGCGGACGGCTTCTTCGGCGGCGCGGCCGGTGGCGTCGCCGGGACCGTCCGCTTCGGCTGCGCGGCCGGGGTGGCCGGCGACGCCGAGGGTTCGGACGGTGCGGTCCCGGCGGACGGCTCCGCGTGGGTGACGGTGGCAACGAGCGGGACGGTCAGGGCGACCGCGGCTATGGCCAGCGGCCCACGAAATTGCGACATCATTGGACGAACGATGCACAACCAACCCCCCAATAGTCCACCAATCGGGCGGTATGTGTGGCCAACCTCTCCCGTTAGGGTGAGGTTCGCGCAACCGTCGGACAGGTGTCCCGGAGCGTCGTTAGCGTTCCGTCTCCACCACCCCGCCCGTCTCGCCGGCCCCATCCCGAGGAGCTCCCGCTGTCCAGCGAATCGCCGGGACGCACGGCCCTGCCCGCGCAGAACCGGGGAGCCGCCCCCGCCGGCTCCCCAGAGCCCCGCGCCGCCGTCGCGGCCGGGCTCGGCCGGTTCAACGCCGCGCCCGCCGGGGCCGCCGAGGCCGGCCTGCTCGCCTGCTGCGGCAGCCCGCGCTGGGCCCGGCGCGTCGCCGCGCACCGCCCGTACCCGGATCTCGGCGCGCTGCTGGCCGCGGCCGACGAGGCGTCGTACGACCTGTCGCACGAGGAGATCGCCGAGGCGCTGAGCGGCGAGTCCTCCGTCGGCCTGCGCGCGGGCGTGCCCGCCGTCGCGCACACCGCGCTGCGCGCCGCCCACGCGGCGTACGAGAGCAGCTTCGGCCACGCCTTCGTCATCTGCCTCGACGGCGTCCGGCCCGAGGAGCGGCTGGACCAGGTGCTCGCCGGAATCAGGTCCCGGCTGGGCAACGAGCCGGACGAGGAGCGGGCGGTCGCCGCCGACGAGCTGCGGGGACTCGCCCGGGAACGGCTCGCCCGTCTCGTTTCCGATCCACAGAAAGCGGACGTTTGTCCGACAAACCCCGATTGTGCAGGTCATAGCGGCTGTTCGGACCGGCCCGATAGCCCGTCCGTGCCCGTTTGAGTGCCACTTTGATCACACGTGTGGACCCCGCGCGAGCGAACCGACAACTCGTCGCTACGATGGCCGGGGCCGGTGGACCGTACCCGGCCGGGCCAGACCGACAGAGAAGCCGGCATGGCCCTGATCCCCGCTCCCGGAGGGTTTTTCCGTGCCGGCTGGAACGCTGTATCGCGGCCGGGAAGGTATGTGGTCCTGGGTGGCTCATCGAGTCACCGGCGTCCTCATTTTCTTCTTCCTGTTCGTGCATGTCCTCGACACCGCTCTCGTCCGCGTCTCTCCCGAGGCGTACGACGATGTCGTGGCCACCTACAAGACCCCGCTCGTCGCACTGCTCGAGTACGGCCTGGTCGCCGCCATCCTCTTCCACGCGCTGAACGGTCTCCGTGTCATCGCCGTGGACTTCTGGACGAAGGGCACGCGCTACCAGAAGCAGATGCTCTGGGCCGTCATGGCCGTCTGGATCGTGCTGATGGCAGGCGCCCTGTACCCCGTGCTCGGCCACGCCGCACGCGAAGTCTTCGGGAGCTGACGCACATGTCCGAGACCACCACTTCCGCTGTCGGTCCCGTGGAGGGCGCAAGCCTTTACGACGTGGACAACCCGGCTCCGCTCATCGAGCCGCCCCGCAAGCGCACCAAGAAGACCCCCAGGTCGACGCGCACCAACTTCGAGCTGTACGGCTGGCTGTTCATGCGGCTGTCCGGCATCGTGCTGGTCGTCCTGGTCCTCGGCCACCTGCTGATCCAGCTCGTGCTGGACGGCGGCGTGTCCAAGATCGGCTTCGCCTTCGTGGCCGGCCGCTGGGCCTCGCCGTTCTGGCAGACCTGGGACCTCGTCATGCTGTGGCTGGCGATGCTGCACGGCGCCAACGGCCTGCGTACCGTCATCAACGACTACGCGGAGCGGCCGAACACCCGCTTCTGGCTGAAGAACCTGCTGTACACCGCCACGGTGTTCACCGTCCTTCTGGGCACGCTGGTGATCTTCACCTTCGACCCGAACATCCGCTAGGCCCGGGGCTGAGGCAACCACCATGAAGATTCACAAGTACGACACCGTCATCGTCGGCGCCGGCGGCGCCGGCATGCGCGCGGCCATCGAGTCGACGAAGCGCAGCCGCACCGCCGTGCTGACGAAGCTCTACCCCACCCGGTCCCACACGGGCGCCGCGCAGGGCGGCATGGCCGCCGCGCTGGCGAACGTGGAGGAGGACAACTGGGAGTGGCACACCTTCGACACGATCAAGGGCGGCGACTACCTGGTCGACCAGGACGCCGCCGAGATCCTGGCGAAGGAGGCCATCGACTCGGTCCTCGACCTGGAGAAGATGGGCCTGCCGTTCAACCGCACGCCGGACGGCACCATCGACCAGCGGCGCTTCGGCGGCCACTCCCGCAACCACGGTGAGGCCCCGGTCCGCCGGTCCTGCTACGCGTCGGACCGCACCGGCCACATGATCCTCCAGACGCTGTACCAGAACTGCGTCAAGGAGGGTGTGGAGTTCTTCAACGAGTTCTACGTCCTCGACCTGCTCATGCAGGAGGTCGACGGGGTCCGCAAGTCCGCGGGCGTCGTCGCGTACGAGCTGGCGACCGGCGAGATCCACGTCTTCCAGGCGAAGGCCGTCATCTTCGCCTCCGGCGGCACCGGCAAGTTCTTCAAGGTGACGTCGAACGCCCACACCCTGACCGGTGACGGCCAGGCCGCGGCGTACCGGCGCGGGCTGCCGCTGGAGGACATGGAGTTCTTCCAGTTCCACCCGACGGGCATCTGGCGCATGGGCATCCTGCTGACGGAGGGCGCCCGCGGTGAGGGCGGCATCCTCCGCAACAAGGACGGCGAGCGCTTCATGGAGAAGTACGCGCCGGTCATGAAGGACCTCGCGTCCCGTGACGTCGTCTCGCGCTCCATCTACACGGAGATCCGTGAGGGCCGCGGCTGCGGTCCCGAGGGCGACCACGTCTTCCTCGACCTCACGCACCTGCCGCCGGAGCAGCTCGACGCCAAGCTCCCGGACATCACGGAGTTCGCGCGTACGTACCTGGGCATCGAGCCGTACACGGACCCGATCCCGATCCAGCCGACCGCGCACTACGCCATGGGCGGCATCCCGACGAACGTCAAGGGTGAGGTCCTCGCGGACAACACCACGGTCGTTCCGGGCCTGTACGCCGCCGGCGAGGTCGCCTGCGTCTCCGTGCACGGCGCCAACCGCCTGGGCACCAACTCGCTGCTCGACATCAACGTCTTCGGCAAGCGCGCCGGCATCGCCGCCGCCGAGTACTCCGCCGGGAACGACTACGTCGAGCTGCCCGAGGACCCGGCGTCGCTCGTCGTCGCGCAGGTCGAGCGCCTGCGCAACTCCACCGGCACCGAGCGGGTCCACGACCTGCGCCGGGAGCTCCAGGAGACGATGGACGCCAACGTGATGGTGTTCCGCACCGAGCAGACGATCAAGACCGCGGTCGAGAAGATCGGCGAGCTGCGCGAGCGCTACCTGAACGTGTCCATCCAGGACAAGGGCAAGCGGTTCAACACCGACCTCCTGGAGGCCATCGAGCTGGGCAACCTGCTCGACCTCGCCGAGGTCATGGCCGTGTCCGCCCTGGCGCGCAAGGAGTCCCGCGGCGGTCACTACCGCGAGGACTTCCCGAACCGCGACGACGTCAACTTCATGCGCCACACCATGGCGTACCGCGAGGTCGGCGACGACGGCACCGAGTCGATCCGTCTCGACTACAAGCCGGTCGTCCAGACCCGCTACCAGCCGATGGAGCGTAAGTACTGATGGCTACCCCGACTCTGGAAAAGGTCGACGACGCGAAGCCCGCGGCCGTCCCCTCTCCGTACATCACCGTCACGTTCCGGATCCGCCGCTTCAACCCGGAGATCTCCGCCGAGGCCGAGTGGCAGGACTTCCAGATCGAGATCGACCCGAAGGAGCGCGTGCTCGACGGTCTCCACAAGATCAAGTGGGAGACCGACGGCACGCTGACCTTCCGCCGGTCGTGCGCCCACGGCATCTGCGGCTCCGACGCGATGCGGATCAACGGCAAGAACAGGCTCGCCTGCAAGACGCTGATCAAGGACATCAACCCGGAGAAGCCGATCACGATCGAGGCCATAAAGGGCCTCACGGTCCTCAAGGACCTCGTGGTCGACATGGATCCGTTCTTCCAGGCGTACCGCGACGTCATGCCCTTCCTCATCACGAAGGGCAACGAGCCGACGCGCGAGCGTCTGCAGTCCGCCGAGGACCGTGAGCGGTTCGACGACACCACCAAGTGCATCCTGTGCGCCGCGTGCACGTCGTCGTGCCCGGTGTTCTGGAACGACGGCCAGTACTTCGGCCCGGCGGCGATCGTCAACGCGCACCGCTTCATCTTCGACTCGCGCGACGAGGGCGGCGAGCAGCGCCTGGAGATCCTGAACGACAAGGACGGCGTGTGGCGTTGCCGTACGACGTTCAACTGCACGGACGCCTGCCCGCGCGGCATCGAGGTCACCAAGGCCATCCAGGAGGTGAAGCGCGCGCTGATCACGCGTCGCTTCTGACCCTTCCGGCCGTACGTGCGAAGGCCCCGGCCCCCGGTTCTCTCCGGGGGCCGGGGCCTTTCGCCGTCATGTGCCAGTATCAGGACATTGCAGGCGCGCCGAGAGGAGCACCGGGGACCATGAGCGATCAGGATCCGAACCCGTACGCGGCGGACGGCGACCCGAGCGACTACCAGTGGGGCCCGGTCCCCGGTTACGGCTGTCCCGGCCCCGCGCCGGGCCAGGGCGCCGCACCGCAGTATCCGCCGACGTTGCCGGGGACGCCGATGCCCTGGGGCTTCGCGCCGGCGCCGCTGCTGTCGGTCGGGGACATCACCGTCCTGCCCGGGTCCGTCGTCACGCCGTCCGGCACGATGCCGCTCAAGGGCGCGGTGTGGACGGTCACGGACATGTCCAGGACCGAGGAGCGGATGCCGGCGGTCGCGGTCGTCCTCGCCGTCGTGTTCTTCGTCTTCTGCCTGCTCGGTCTGCTGTTCCTGCTGATGCGGGAGAAGGTGACGACCGGCTGGATCCAGGTCACGGTCACCAGCGGCGGCGGCCACCACTCCACGCTCGTCCCGGCCCTCGGCCCGCACACCTTCCCCCTGGTGATGGGGCAGGTCAACTACGCCCGCTCGCTGAGCGCCTGAACCGCGCGCGGCGCCGCCGGCGCCGCGTGCGGAACGTTCCCGGCGCGAGGCCGTCGGCGTACGCGCCGGGGCGTCAGCTCCCGGCCGGCATGTCGAGCGCGGCTCCGTAGAGGCGGGAGACCTGGATGCGGATCTCCACGCGCCGGTCCGGGTCCGGCTGCTCCTGGGACGCGGCGGCCGCCTCGCCCGCCGGGTCGATGATCTCCGCCTTGCCCTCGGCGACCGCGAACGACCAGACGTCCGGGCCGCTGACGTGCAGCGACGTGTGCGGGTCGCGGCGCAGCTGACGGACCTTGAGACGGGCCGCGGTGGACGAGACGCTCAGGACACGCTGCTCGTCGTCCCAGGTGTAGAGCACGGTCGACAGGTGCGGGTGGCCGGTGCTCCTGACGCTCGCCAGCACGCCGAACTGCCGCTGCCGCAGCAGGGCGGTCAGTTCGTCGTCCGTGAGCGCCCTGGGCGGCACACCGTCGTTCTTCGTGGGGGCGTTCGCGTTCATCGGGGAGCGGCCTTTCGTGTGATGGTCGGTCAGACACTAACGGTGTGAGGGGCGTTGGGCAGGCGGTCGGCCGGGGAGGCGCCGTCGTCCGCCCCGGCCGCCCCGGTGCGGGCGGGGCCGCGCAGCATCGTGGCGGCGACGACGAAGGCGGTGATCAGGAGACCGGCGCCCACTGCGAAGGCGAGGCGGTAGCCGCCGGTCAGGGCCTCGGCCCCGGTCCCGCCGCCGGCCAGGAGGCTTTCGGTGCGGGAGGCCGCCAGGGTGGACAGGACCGCGACGCCCAGGGCCATGCCGATCTGCTGGGTCGTGTTGAACAGGCCGGACGCGAGGCCCGCGTCCTTCTCGCCCGCCCCGGACATGCCGAGCGTGGTCAGCGCCGGCAGCGCGAGGCCGAAACCCGCGGCGAGCAGCATCACCGGGAGGAGGTCGACGGCGTAGTCGGCGCGCACGGGGACGCGGGTGAGGAGGCCGAGGGCGCCGACGAGGAGGACGATGCCCGCCAGCAGGACGTTGCGCTCACCGAAGCGGGCGTTGAGCCGGGCGGAGACGCCGAGCGAGACCGCGCCGATCACCACGGCCGCCGGAAGCATCGCGAGACCGGTCTCGGCCGCTCCGTAACCGAGCACCTTCTGGAGGTAGAGGGCGACGAGGACCTGGAAGGAGAACAGGGCGGCGACCATCAGGATCTGCACGAGGTTGGCTGCAGAGACGCTGCGCGAGCGGAAGATCCGCAAGGGCACGAGCGGGTTCTTCGCGGTGGCCTGCCGGACGAGGAAGGCGGCGAGGAGCACGGCGGCGAGGGCGCCGAGGCCGATGGTGCGCACGGAGGTCCAGCCGTACTCCTCGACCTTGACGACGGTGTAGATGCCCAGCATCAGCCCGGCCGTGACGAGAACGGCGCCGATGACGTCGGCCCCGGCCCGCAGGCCCAGACCGCGGTCGGCGGGGAGTACGGCGACGGCGACCGCGAGGGCGGCGACGCCGATCGGCAGGTTGATGAAGAAGATCCAGTGCCAGTCGAGTGCGTCGGTGAGCACGCCGCCGAGCACCTGGCCCAGGGAGGCGCCCGCCGCGCCGGTGAAGCTGAAGACGGCGATCGCCCTGGCGCGTTCCGCGGGCTCGGTGTAGAGCGTGACGAGGATGCCCAGGCCCACGGCGGAGGCCATCGCGCTGCCGAGCCCCTGGAGGAAGCGGGCCGCGATCAGCACGGCGGGCGTGGTCGCCGCGCCGGCCAGGAGCGAGGCGGCGGTGAAGACCGCGGTTCCGGCCAGGAACATGCGCTTGCGGCCGATCAGGTCGCCGAGCCGGCCCGCCAGCAGGAGCAGGCTCCCGAACGCGATCAGGTAGGCGTTGACGACCCAGCTGAGGCCGGCGGCGGTGAAGCGCAGATCGTTCTGGATGGCGGGCATCGCCACGGTCACGATGGACCCGTCGAGGATGATCATCAGCATGCCGGTGGCGATGACGCCGAGGGCGAGCCGGCGGGAGCGGGGGGCTGCTGGGGGCGGGGCGGATGCGGCGCGCATGCGGTCTCTCCTGACCTTGGGACGACAGGAGAGACCGTAGCAGATAGTTTTGTTGCAGACTATCTTTTACGGCACCGCTTACGCCCTACTGCCGGGACTGGCGCGCCCGGCGGGCGGGGCGCGGGTGCTCGGCGGGGACGGCCAGGCCGTCGCCGGCCAGCCGCTTCAGGGCGCGCAGCAGCCCTTCCCGGTCCGCGTCGGGAAGCGCCGCGAGGGCCTGCTCGTGCACGCGGTCGACGATCTCCTGACTGCGGGCGGCGACGCGGGCACCCTCTTCGGTGACCGCGACGATCCGCGCCCGCCGGTCCTTGCTGGAGGGGCGGCGCTCGGCGAGACCGGCCTTCTCCAGCGCGTCGACCGTCACCACCATCGTGGTCTTGTCCATGTCGCCGATCTCGGCGAGCTGGATCTGCGTGCGCTCCTCTTCGAGGGCGTGCACGAGGACGCAGTGCATACGGGCCGTCAGGCCGATCTCGGCGAGCGCGGCGGACATCTGGGTGCGCAGCACGTGACTGGTGTGGTCGAGGAGGAAGGACAGGTCCGGTTCGGTGCGGGCGGGCGTCATGGCGGTCATCCGGCCAGCGTAGAGCAATTCGATCTGTTACGGATTATCCAGAAGAAACGAATCCCCGCCCCCTCGCTCCGACGCGGGGCCGTCGGTCGTCTTGAACATGTTCAAAAAGAGGTCTAGATTCATTCCTGCCAGCCTTTTGAACATGTTCAAGAAAGGGTGGGGTATGGACCTCACTGTTGTCGCCTACGCCGTCTACCTGCTGATCAGCGTCGCGCTCACCGTCTGGGTCGCGCGCACCCTCAGCCGCAACGGGCGCATCTTCATCGCCAGCGTCGTGCGCGGCGACGAGAAGCTCGCCGACGCGGTCAACCACCTGCTGGTGGTCGGCTTCTACCTCGTCAACCTCGGTTTCGTCACCCTGTACCTCAAGGCGGCACAAGCCGTCGAGGACGCCCGGGGGCTCTTCGAGGCACTCTCGGTGAAGATCGGCGTCGTCCTGCTGGTCCTCGGCGTCATGCACCTCGGCAACGTCTGGGTCCTCAACAAGATCCGGCGGCGCTCCGTCATGGAACGCGAGCAGGTCCCCCCGGTCCCGCCGCAGGGCTGGACCTCCCCCGCGCCCGCCGGGGCGTGAGCACGATGAGCGGACTCCCGGTGAGCCGGCTGACCGTGCTGTACGACGCCCAGTGCTCCCTCTGCGTGCACCTGCGGAACTGGCTGCTGCGCCAGCGCCGGCTCGTGCCGCTGGACCTCGTCCCCGCCGGTTCGGTGGAGGCGCGGCGCAGGTATCCCCGCCTCGACCATGAACGCACCCTGCGCGAGATCACGGTCATCGGCGACAAGGGCCAGATCTTCGCCGGGCCCGCCGCCTGGGTGGTGTGCCTCTGGGCGCTGGCCGACCACCGCTCCAAGGCCCACTGGCTCGCCACCCCGGCGGGCGCCCCCTTCGTCCGGGGCACGATGCTCGCGGCATCCAAATACCGGGAGGTGTCGACGGCCGGCCGTGTCGGCGCGGGTGTGCCGGTGCCCTGCGACGACCGGTGCGCCGTACCCGGTTAGGCTCGGACACCGTGACTGAAGACAAGGCCCCCAAGAGCGAGCAGACCCGCACGCTCATCCTCGAAACCGCGCTCCGGCTGTTCCAGGAACGCGGTTACGACAAGACGACCATGCGGGCCATCGCCAAGGAGGCGGGGGTCTCGACGGGGAACGCGTACTACTACTTCGGTTCCAAGGAACACCTGGTCCAGGGCTTCTACGACCGGATCGCCGCCGAGCACCAGGCGGCGGTCCGGCCCGTACTGGACCGGGAGACCGACCTGGAGGCGCGGATGGCCGGGGTGCTGAGGGCCTGGCTGGACATCGCGGCGCCGTACCACGAGTTCGCGGCCCAGTTCTTCAAGAACGCGGCGGACCCGGAGAGCCCGCTCAGCCCGTTCTCCCCCGAGTCGGAGCACGCCCGCGAGGCGGCCGTCGCCGTCCACCGGGAGGTGCTCGCCGGCTCGAAGACCAAGGTCCCCGAGGAACTCCGGGACATCCTGCCCGAGTTGATGTGGCTCTCCCAGATGGGACTTGTCCTGTACTGGGTCTTCGACCGCTCGGACGACCGGGAGCGCAGCCGCCGCCTCGCCGACCGCGGCGCCCGCCTCACCACACGCGGGGTCGTGCTCGCCCGCTTCCGGGTGCTGCGTCCGCTCGTACGCGAGGTGCACGAGCTGTTCACGGACTTCCTGCCGGGAATGGCCGAGGCGGCGGCCGCCCGCAGGACGGGCTGAGACCGCCGCTCCCCGTCCGGCCCCCCGCCGGGGAGCCGGACCGCGTACCGGCTACGCCTGGCGGGACTCCAGTTCCACCACGGTGATGTCGGACTCGGCGCCCACCCGGACCGGCGGGCCCCACGCGCCGGCGCCCCGCGAGACGTACAACTGCGTGTCGCCGTAGCGTTCCAGGCCGGCGACGGTCGGGTTCGCCTGGGCGGCGAGGTAGTTGCCCGGCCAGAGCTGGCCGCCGTGGGTGTGTCCGGACAGCTGGAGGTCCACTCCGTGGCGCACGGCGTCGTGGATGACGATCGGCTGGTGCGCGAGCAGCACCGACGCGCGTGCGCGGTCGCGGTCCCCCAGTGCCCGTACGAAGTCGGGTCCCTGGCCCTCCCGCTCGCCCGCCACGTCGTTGACCCCGGCGAGGTCGAAGCCGGCGATCTCGACGCGGTCGTTCTCCAGCGGTCTCATGCCCAGTTCGCGCACATGGTCGACCCACTGCTCGGCGCCGGAGAAGTACTCGTGGTTCCCGGTCACGAAGTACGTGCCGTGCCGGGCCTTGATCCCCGCGAGCGGCTCGGCGGCGTGGCCGAGGTCGGCCACGCTCCCGTCGACCAGGTCACCGACGACCGCGACCAGGTCGGGCTGGGCGGAGTTGATCGTGTCGACGATCCGCAGCGTGTGCGCGCGTCCGAGGATCGGCCCGAGGTGCACGTCGCTGACGACGGCGATGCGGAACCCGTGCGCGGCGCGCGGCAGTTTCGCCAGCGGCACCCGGACCCGCTTGAGCCGCGGGCCGCGCAGCACTCCGTACGTCCCGTACCCCACGGTCCCCAGCGCGGCCACCGCCGCGCCGGCCCCCACCACGCGGGAGACGAACAGCCGCCGCGAGAAGTCCCCGGACGCGGTGGAACCGGCCGGCGCGCCGGGCGCGACGGGGGGCTCGGGCGCAGGGGGCGCGGGCGGTGCGGGTTCCGTCACGGTGTCGGTGTCGCCCGCGGCCGGTGCCGGGGCGGACGCCGAAGCGGTCGCGGCGGAGGAGGCGGCGGGCGCGGGTGACATGTCGGTGGTGGCGCGCGGCGGCGGGGTCGGGTCCGCGCCGGCGGCCGGTCCGGGCTCCGGCGCCCCGGGAACGGGCCCGGCGGCGGAGGTACCACCACCGCGCACCGCGGAGTCCCGGCGGCCCAGCGCCCACCGCAGCAGCGGGCGTACCGCCTCGCCGACCACCAGGGCCATCACCAGGTACAGCAGAACGGCCAGCCACAGGTACCCCGGCCAGGCCAGCACCTGCTGGACCCCGAACGGCGCGCGGGCCTGCGAGGCGACCACCGTTCCGACCGACAGCAGCGGCAGCACCACCGCCGCCGCCGTCCCGGCCCGCCGGGCGGCGCCGCCCGGCAGGGTCGTGTCGCGGACCAGCCGGCGCCACACGTACCAGTGCGCCCCGGCCAGCACGCCGAGGACCGTGAGGGCGACGAGAACGAAGACGACGACCACTGTTATCCCTGGCTCCGCTCGCGTCGCAGGGCCCGCACACCACGGAACCCGATCACCCCGACCGCCGTCCCCAGAAGAAAGGACGTGACGGCAAGCAGCAGGTGCACCCAGAAGTACGCAGTCGGGTCACCCGCGTCGTCGAAGGCGAGCCCGCTGCCGTCCGCCCACAGATTTTTGACGAAAGTGACCCAGATGAACCAGCTCCACACCCCGAAGGCGAGCAGGAACCAGGAGACGGAGCGGCTGAGCTTCATGGAGCCAGTATCGCCGCCTGCCCACGGTGCCCGCCGCCGGGGTGCGGACCCGGGGGCCGGCGCCCCTGCTGGGCCGACCCGGCTCCGCCCACGGCGGTTCACCCCCGCCATGTCCACCACCACAGACACGCCCTGTACGTTCACGTTCGTGTCTGCCGTTAACAGGACCGCGCTGACGGTCCTCTCCGCCGCGTTGCTGCCCGTACTCACCGCACTCCCCGCGCAGGCGGCCGTCGCGGACGACAAGCCGGGCGCCCGGCAGCCACAGCCACCCGCGGTGATGTCGACGGTCGGCGGGGCCCAACTCGGCCTGCCCGGAACGCAGGTGAGCCTGGGTCAGGGGGCGCCGGTCCTGCCCAAGGAGGTCAGCGGCCGGTCGTGGATCGTCGCCGACGCCGAGTCGGGCGACGTACTCGCCGCGCACAACGCCCACTGGCGGCTGCCGCCCGCGTCCACCCTGAAGATGCTCTTCGCGGACACGGTCCTGCCCCGTCTGTCGAAGTCGCAGGTCTACAAGGTGAAGGACAGCGACCTCGCGGGCGTCGGCGCGGGCAGCAGCCTCGTCGGCATCAAGGAGGACCACACGTACTCCGTCCACGACATGTGGCTGGGGGTGTTCCTGAGGTCCGGCAACGACGCCGTGCACGTCCTGTCGGAGATGAACGGCGGCTGGGACAAGACCGCCCGGGACATGCAGGCGCACGCCGAGGAGCTCCAGGCACTCGACACCACGGTCGTCTCGCCCGACGGCTACGACGCCAAGGGGCAGGTCAGCAGCGCGTACGACCTGACGCTCATCGCCCGCAGCGGCATGCAGAAGAAGGACTTCCGCGAGTACTGCTCGACGACGACCGCCACCTTCCCCGGTGAGAAGAAGAAGGGGAAGAAGCGCGAGAGCTTCGAGATCCAGAACACGAACCGCCTGCTGACGGGGGCCTGGGGCGTCGAGCCGTACAAGGGTCTCGCGGGCGTCAAGAACGGCAACACCACCCACGCGGGGGCGACGTTCACGGGTGTCGCGCAGCGCGGTGACAGGGTGCTGCTGGTCACGGTCATGAACCCGTCCGCCAGTGAGGGCAGCGCCGTCTACAAGGAGGCCGCCCGCCTGCTCGACTGGGGCTTCGAGGCGTCCGGCAAGGTCACGCCGGTCGGTGAACTGGTGCCGCCGAAGTCGGCCGACACGGGGCAGGGCAAGCCCGCCGCCCAGGGCAAGGGCGGCAGCGGCAAGGGGGCGGTCGCCGGTGACACGGCCGGCGCCGAGGACGCGCGGACGCGGCTCGCGGCACACGACGGCGGCGGTGGCGTGGGCACCGCGCTCGCGGTCGCCGGCGGCGTACTGGTGGTACTGGCCGCCGGGGTCCTCCTGGTCAACCGGCGCTGGCCGCTGCCCGGCCTGTCCCTTCGCCGCCGGCGCCGGTAGGGGGAGCGGAACGGCGGGGCGGGGGGCCGCCCCCAACGCCGGGCCGCTCGTCACGGTCCGTGCCGCGGGGCCGGTCCTCGTCGTCCGTCCGGGTCTCGTCGCCGTCCGTCCGGGTTTCGTCGCCGTCCGTCCGGGTCTCGTTCCCGTCCGCCCCGGCCTCCGGCGGCAGCTCGTCGGCGTGCCGCGTGGCCGTCCAGGCCGCGCAGCACAGCAGCAGCTTCGCCGTGAAGTTGATCCACAGCAGCAGGGCGACGGGGACGCCGAACGCCCCGTACATGCTCTTGGCCGCGACGCCCTTCATGTAGCTGCCGAGCAGCACCTTGAGCAGTTCGAAGCCGACCGCGCCGATGAGCGACGCGGTGATCAGCCGGTGCCGCACCGGGTGCACCCCCGGCAGCAGCGTCAGGACGTACAGCAGGATCAGGAAGTCCGCCCCGACGGCGAGGGCCAGCGCGGCGATCTGAAGGAACACGCCGCCCGCGCCGCTCTGGGAGACGCCGATCCGCTCGGCGGTCCAGCCGACGGCCGTCGAGCCGATCGAGGAGGCCGCCCACGACGAGAGCCCGATCAGGCCGAGACCGGCCAGCACTCCGGCGTCCTTGAGCTTGCGTACGAAGGGGTTCCCTTCGTCGGTGTCGTCCAGGCCCCAGACCGCCCGCAGGCACTCGCGCATCGACCCGACCCAGCCGATGCCGGTGAAGAGCAGCAGGGCTCCGGCGACCACGCCGATGGTGCCCGCGTTCTCCACGAGGGACGCCAGGTCGAGCTGGCCGGAGATGCCGGGGACCTGCTCGGCGATCTTGCTCTCCATCCGGCGCAGCTGTTCGTCGGAGAGCAGGGCCGCGCCGATCGCGGCGGCGACCGTGATCAGCGGGAACAGCGCGAGGAAGCTGATGAAGGTGATGGCGGCGGCCAGCCGGGTCCAGTGCGCGCGGTCGAGCGTCTCGTACGTACGCCAGGCGTGCGTGAACGTCAGCCGGGTCGCGAACGGGCCGACGACGGGCAGGTTCTTCAGCCAGTCCATGACGTCTGCCTACCCCGCGGGGCGAAAACCAGTGTCCGCGTCCCCCAGAAGCGCAGCACCGTCGCCAGCGCCATGCCGACGACCGCTCCCGAGACGGTGTCCGCGCGGACGGAGGTGAGACCGAGTCCGTGGTGCGACACGGCGACGCAGAGCAACTGGACCGCCGCGCCGGCCACGTTGACGCCGAAGAAGACGGCGTACCGCCGCAGCGTCGCCCGTACGCCCGCCGACCGCTCCCCCGCCGCCCGCCGCCGGTAGGTGCCGCACGCGTTTCCGGCGTACGCGACCGAGCAGCCGGCGACGAAGGACAGCGCCTTCGCCGTGAGCGGGTCCCAGCCGAGCGGGCCGCGCAGCCAGACGAACAGCGCGAGGTCGACGGCGTACGCGCAGCCGCCGGCCAGCGCGAAGCCGCGCAGTTCGGCCCAGGTCACCCCCGCCGCCCCTCTCACAGATCGGCCACCGCGAGCCCGTACATCGCCACCCAGACCAGGCCGATGACGGCCAGCCCCCGGTCCCGCAGGACGACGTCCTCGGGGGCTCCCGCCGTCCCCCGATCCGCGAACACGGCGTACCGCAGCACGGAGAGAATGAACGGGACCATCGACAACTGGCGCCACGGCAGCAGGCTGCCGTTGGCCGTGCCGCCGCTCTCCAGCGCCCACAGGCAGTACCCGAGTACGGCGACTCCGGCCGCGAGCTGCCAGACGAAGCGCAGGTAGCCGGTGGTGTACTCCCCGAGGAGGGCGCGGGTGGCGCCCCGCTTGCCCGGGCGGGCGGCCATCTGCACGGCCTCGGAGTAGCGCTTGGCCGCGACCATGAAGAGCGCGCCGAAGCCGGCGGTGATCAGGAACCAGCGGGAGAGGGGGATGTCCAGCGCGACACCGCCGATCATGGCGCGCATGAGGAAGCCGGTGGTGACGACGACGAGATCCACGACCAGGACGTGTTTCAGCCACACGCAGTACGCGAGCTGCATGACGACGTACGCCGTCAGGAGCGCGGCCGTCATCGGGTTGCAGAGCAGCGCCGCGAAGACGGCCGCGAAGAAGGCGAGGAGCGCCCCGGCCGCGTACGCCACCGGCACCGGGACCTGTCCGGCGGCCACGGGGCGGCGGCACTTGACCGGGTGCGCGCGGTCGGCGGCCGCGTCGCGGGCGTCGTTGACCAGGTAGACGGCCGACGCGGCGGCGGTGAACAGCACGAAGACGAGGGCGAGTTGGGCGACGGCGCGCGAGGAGGCCAGCTCGCCGGCGGCGGCCGGTGCGGCGAGGACCAGTACGTTCTTGACCCACTGGCGGGGGCGCGCGGTGCGCAGCAGCCCGGCGGGCAGGCTGAGCGGCCGCCGGCCCGGCGCTCTCGGCGGCGCGGCGCGGCGGGGCTGGCCGATGACGGGAGTGGGGGCGCCGGCCGGGGCGTTGGCGGTGCGCGTGCCGGTCGGGCGGGGGCCGCGGGGAGCGGGGCCGTGCGGGCCGGGGGCGTGCGGGCCGGGGGCGTGCCGGGCGGGGCCGTGCGTGCCGGGGCTGCGCCCGTGCTGGGTGGGGTGGTGGGTGCTGGTGGGACTGCTGCTGCGCTCAGGCATGGGCGGCGCCTCCTCGGGCCACGGCCGGGGCCACGCCTCCCACGGGGGCGGCGGCCCGCGACGCGGCGGTGGGAGCGGGGGCGGCGGCCGCCGCCGGCTCCGCCATCCAGGCCGCGCCGAGGCCCGCGGTGATTCCGCCCAGCAGGGCTCCGGCCAGCACGTCCGTCGGGTAGTGGACCCCGGCCACCAGCCGGGAGACGCACACCGCGGCGGCCAGTGGCGGCACGAGCCGGCGGCCGGCCGGGCGCAGCGCCCCGAAGGCCACCGCCGCGGCGGCGGCGGACGCCGCGTGCGAGCTGGGGAACGAGTGCCGCCCGGCGGTGCTCACCAGCGGCTCCAGCGCGGCGAGCCGGGGGCGGGCGCGGCGTACGGCCGGCTTGACGGCCATGCTGGCGAGGTGCGCCGCGCAGACCAGCGCCGTACCCCGCAGCCAGCCGCGGCGCCGCCGGTGGTCGGCCCCCGCGCCGATCAGACCGGCCGCGATCCACACGGCGCCGTGCTCGCCGCACCACGAGAGCCCCCGGGCGGCGGCCGCCACACGGGGGTCCGTGCCGCAGTCCCGCATGGCCGACAGCAGACGGCGATCAACCTCTCGCATCTGTCACCCCTCTTCCTTGGCGGCGGCCCGGCCAGTCGGCCGGGCGCAGGCAAGGGGCAACGCTGCTCGGATTAAGCAGACTAGTCATGTTAATTGCCTGCGACACACCACCAATCACCCGTTCGCCCAGCACAACAGGCGATTTACGTGATCCGGATGTTTAGGGGCGATACGGTCCTTGCCATGCCTGTCGACACCGCCCCTGTGGAAGTGACCGGTTGGGGCCGCACCGCCCCGACCACCGCCGCCCGCGTGGTCCGGCCGCGCTCGTACGAGGAGGCCGCGGCGGCGGTCCTCGACTGCGCGGCGCACGGAGCGCGCGGCGGCATCGCGCGCGGGCTCGGCCGGGCGTACGGCGACGCGGCGCAGAACGCGGGCGGCTCCGTGCTCGACATGACCGGCCTCGACCGCATCCGCGCCATCGACGCCAGGACCGGCGTCGTGGAGTGCGACGCGGGCGTGAGCCTGCACCGGCTGATGGAAGTGCTGCTGCCGCTCGGCTGGTTCGTGCCGGTGACCCCCGGGACGCGGTACGTGACCGTGGGCGGCGCGATCGGCGCCGACATCCACGGCAAGAACCACCACGGCTCGGGATCGTTCTCCCGCCACGTCCTCTCGCTCGAACTGCTCACCGCCGACGGCGAGGTGCGCACCGTGCCCGCCGGCACGGACCTCTTCGACGCCACGGCGGGCGGCATGGGCCTGACCGGCGTCATCCTCTCGGCGACCGTCCGGCTGCACCCGGTGCAGACCTCGTTGATGAGCGTCGACACCGAACGGGCCGCCGACCTGGACGACCTGATGGCCCGTCTCACCGCCACCGACCACCGCTACCGCTACTCGGTCGCCTGGATCGACCTGCTCGCGCGCGGCGCGGCCATGGGGCGCTCCGTACTCACCCGGGGAGAGCACGCACCCCTGGACGCGCTCCCGGCGCGCGCCCGCCGGGAGCCGCTCGCGTTCCGGCCGGGCAGGCTGCCGGCCGCACCCGGCTTCGTACCGGAGGGACTGCTCGGCCGAACGTCCGTGGGGCTGTTCAACACGCTCTGGTACCGCAGGGCGCCCCGCGCCCGGACCGGCGAACTCCAGAAGCTGTCGGCCTTCTTCCACCCGCTGGACGGGGTCCCGCACTGGAACCGGATCTACGGGCGCGGCGGCTTCGTCCAGTACCAGTTCGCCGTCGGGTACGGACAGGAGGAGGCCCTGCACCGGATCGTCGGCCGCATCTCGCGGCGGGGCTGCCCGTCGTTCCTGGCCGTGCTCAAGCGGTTCGGCGACGGCGATCCGGGCTGGCTGTCGTTCCCGGTGGCCGGCTGGACCCTCGCGCTGGACATCCCGGCCGGCCTGCCCGGGCTCGGCGCGTTCCTCGACGAGCTCGACGAGGAGGTCGTCGCGGCCGGCGGCCGCGTCTACCTGGCGAAGGACTCCCGGCTGCGGCCGGAACTGCTCGCCGCGATGTATCCGCGGCTGCCCGAGTTCCGGGCGCTGCGCGCCGACCTCGACCCGGGCGGCGTCTTCACGTCGGACCTCTCCCGCCGCCTGTCCCTCTGACCGACGGCCGCGGCCGTCGCGGTCCAGCCCCCAGGAGCGCATCAATGAAGGACGCCTTCGGCACCCCCCAGTCCCTGCTCGTCCTCGGCGGCACGTCCGAGATCGGGCTCGCGACGGCCCGTCGCCTGATCGCCCGGCGCACCCGTACGGTGTGGCTGGCCGGCCGCCCCTCCCCCTCGCTCGAAACGGCCGCCGCCGGGCTGCGGGCGCTGGGGGCAGAGGTGCGTACCGTCGCCTTCGACGCGCTGGATCCCGTGGCGCACGAGGAGAAGCTCGGCAAGGTCTTCACCGAGGGCGACATCGACATGGTCCTGCTGGCCTTCGGTGTGCTCGGCGACCAGGCGCACGACGAGGAGCAGCCGCTGTCGGCGGTCCGGGTCGCGCAGACGAACTACACGGGCGCGGTGTCGGCCGGCCTGATCTGCGCGAAGGCGCTCCAGGGCCAGGGCCACGGCTCCCTGGTCGTGCTCTCGTCGGTGGCGGGCGAGCGGGCCCGTCGGGCGAACTTCATCTACGGGTCGAGCAAGGCCGGCCTCGACGCCTTCGCGCAGGGCCTCGGCGACGCGCTGCACGGGACGGGCGTGCACGTGATGGTCGTACGCCCCGGCTTCGTCCGCTCGAAGATGACGGCGGGCCTGCCCGAGGCCCCGCTGGCCACCACGCCGGAGGCGGTGGCCACGGCGATCGAGGTGGGGCTGCGGCGGCGCTCGGAGACGGTGTGGGTGCCGGGGACGCTCCGCGCGGTGATGACCGCGCTGCGGCACCTGCCGCGCCCGCTGTTCCGGCGTCTGCCGGTCTGAGCGGGCCGGGCGGGGTCTCGCTGCTTCGGCGCGCCGGTCCGAGCGGGACCCGTCAGGGGTCCCCGCCGCTTCGGCGGCTGCCGGTCAGGGACGGGACCCGGCAGGGGTCAGGAGCGCAGGGAGGGGGCCGCGGGCTGGTCGACCGGTGAGTTCTGGGCCGGTACGACGCCCGCCGCCCCGCCCCCGAACGCGTACTCACGGAGTTTGCGCCACACCCCGTCGGCGCCCTGCTCGTACAGCGCGAACCCGGCGCACGCCCACTGGGCCTCGTAGTCGGCCAGCTCCTCGTACGCCCGGTCCATCCCCTCCTCGGAGATGCCGTGGGCGACCGTCACGTGCGGGTGGTACGGGAACTGGAGCTCACGCACCAGCGGCCCGGACGCGTCCCTGACCCGCTTCTGGAGCCAGGAGCAGGCCGCCGCGCCCTCGACGACCTGCACGAAGACGACGGGGGACAGCGGACGGAACGTCCCCGTGCCGGACAGCCGCATCGGGAAGGAGCGCCCGGACGCCGCGACCTGCGCGAGGTGCGTCTCGACGGCCGGCAGCACCTCCGCGTCGACCTCGGTCGGCGGGAGGAGGGTGACATGCGTGGGGATGCCGTGCGCGGCGGGATCCCCGAAGCTCACGCGCCGCTCCTGGAGCAGGCTGCCGTACGGCTCCGGGACCGCGATCGAAACGCCGAGCGTTACGGTCCCCACGTCGTTCTCCTCCGTCGTCCGGTGCGTCCTGTGCGGCGCCTGTGTGTGTCCTGCCAGTGTGCAGTGTGGCGGTCGCGGAGCCCTCGTGACCAGAGTCCTTGGTCCGGACTTCCGGCCCCGCGCCCCGTGCTCAGTGCTTGGCGGGCAGCAGACCGACCTTCTCGTAGGTCTGCGCGAGGGTCTCGGCGGCGACCGTACGGGCCTTCTCCGCGCCCTTGGCCAGGATCGAGTCCAGCGTCTCCGGGTCGTCCAGGTATTCCTGCGTGCGGGTGCGGAATGGCGTGACGAAGTCCACGACGACCTCGGCGAGGTCCGTCTTGAGCGCGCCGTACATCTTGCCCTCGTACCTCTTCTCCAGCTCGGCGACGGTCTCGCCGGTGAGCGTGGAGTAGATGGTCAGGAGGTTGCTGACGCCCGGCTTCTCCACCGCGTCGTAGCGGATCACGGTGTCCGTGTCCGTGACCGCGCTCTTGATCTTCTTGGCGGTGACCTTGGGCTCGTCGAGCAGGTTGATGAGGCCCTTCGGCGTCGACGCCGACTTGCTCATCTTGATCCCCGGCTCCTGGAGATCGAAGATCTTCGCCGTCTCCTTGAGGATGTACGGCGACGGGACGGTGAACGTGTCGCCGAAGCGGCCGTTGAAGCGCTCCGCGAGGTCGCGGGTCAGCTCGATGTGCTGGCGCTGGTCCTCGCCGACCGGGACCTCGTTGGCCTGGTAGAGCAGGATGTCCGCGACCTGGAGGATCGGGTAAGTGAAGAGGCCGACGGTGGCGCGGTCGGAGCCCTGCTTGGCGGACTTGTCCTTGAACTGCGTCATCCGCGACGCCTCGCCGAAGCCGGTGAGGCAGTTCATGACCCAGCCGAGCTGGGCGTGCTCGGGCACGTGGCTCTGGACGAAGAGCGTGCAGCGGTCCGGGTCGAGACCGGCGGCCAGCAGCTGGGCCGCGGCGAGCCGGGTGTTGGCGCGCAGCCCCGCGGGGTCCTGCGGGACCGTGATCGCATGCAGGTCGACGACCATGTAGAAGGCGTCGTGGGATTCCTGCAGGGCGACCCACTGGCGTACGGCGCCAAGGTAGTTGCCGAGGTGGAACGAGCCTGCGGTGGGCTGGATGCCGGAGAGCACGCGAGGACGATCAGAGGCCATGGACTCATTCTCTCAGGTGCCGAACCCGGCTCGGCTCTCCGGTGCGTCAAGAGGGTGAGGACGCGGGAGGCGATCCGGGCGGGAAGCCGCGGCGGCGTCGACGCCGCCGCGCCGCTCGCGCGCGTGCGGGCCGCGAGGTGTGCGGCGTACGGGCGACCGGTGCGCGCCCGCACGGCGAGCGCCCGCGGGGCCGGTGCGCCCCCTCGGAGCTGCGGCGGAGGCGGGAGACCCGGCGCGGGCGGGCTGCCGCGGCGTACCGGGCCCGGGGGTGGTCGGGGGACGGCCCGGCCTTCCGTGCCCGCTTGCTGCGTATTGTCGCGAATGAGACGAGAAACACAGGGCGCCCGGCGGGCCGCCGGGCGCCTCCCCGCGCGTGCCGGGACGTCGGCCCCGCGCCCCGTGCGCCGGGCGCGGGACCTCGCGCCGGCCCGTCCCGTCAGTCCGTCGGCAGGCCCGGCGCCGGGAAGGCGGCCATGAGGTCGGCGACCTCGGCACGGATCACGGCGAGTGCCTCCTCGTCGCCGGTGCGGGCGGCGGTGACGCCCCGGTCGATCCACTCGGCGACGGCCGGCATGTGGTCGGCGGTGAGTCCGCGCGAGGTGAGGGACGGCGTGCCGATACGGATGCCGGAGGGGTCGAACGGCTTCCTCGGGTCGTACGGGACGGTGTTGTAGTTGACGACGATGCCGGCCCGGTCGAGGGCCTTCGCCGCCACCTTGCCGGGCACGTCCTTGGGCGTGAGGTCCATCAGGATCAGGTGGTTGTCGGTGCCGCCCGAGACCAGCTCGAAGCCCCGGGCGAGCAGCGCCTCGGCCAGCGCGCGGGCGTTGGCGACGACCGCGTGCGCGTAGTCGCGGAAGGCGGGCTGGGCCGCCTCGTGCAGGGCGACCGCGATGGCGGCCGTGGTCTGGTTGTGGGGACCGCCCTGGAGGCCGGGGAAGACGGCCTTGTCGATGGCCTTGGCGTGCTCCTCGCGGGACATGAGCATCGCGCCGCGCGGACCGCGCAGGGTCTTGTGGGTGGTGGTGGAGACGACGTCGGCGTGCGGGACCGGCGACGGGTGCGCGCCGCCCGCGATCAGTCCGGCGATGTGGGCGACGTCCGCGACCAGGACCGCGCCGGCCTCCCGGGCGATCTCCGCGAAGGCCGCGAAGTCGATGGTCCGGGGGAGCGCGGTGCCCCCGCAGAAGATCAGCTTCGGGCGCTCCTTGAGCGCGAGGTCGCGCACCTCGTCGAAGTCGATGAGCCCGGTGTCGTGGCGTACGCCGTACTGGACGCCGCGGAACCACCTGCCGGTGGCCGAGACGCCCCACCCGTGGGTGAGGTGGCCGCCCATCGGCAGGGCCATGCCCATCACCGTGTCGCCGGGCTCGGCGAAGGCGAGGTAGACGGCGAGGTTGGCGGGCGAGCCGGAGTAGGGCTGGACGTTGGCGTGCTCGACGCCGAACAGGGCCTTGGCGCGGTCGGTGGCGAGCCGCTCGACCTGGTCGATGTTCTGCTGGCCCTCGTAGTAGCGCCGGCCCGCGTAGCCCTCGCTGTACTTGTTCTGGAGCACGGTGCCGGAGGCTTCGAGAACCGCCTGCGAGACGTAGTTCTCGCTGGGGATCAGGCGCAGGGTGTCGGCCTGGAGCAGTTCCTCGGCGCCGACGAGCGCGGCGAGTTCGGGGTCCGTGGCGGACAGGGCGGGGTGGCTGAGCGGGAGCGTCATGCGTCCTCCGGGGCGACGGTCGGTGTCCGTTCGTGGTCCCGGGGTGCCCAGGCGGGCGGCACCTCGTGCTGATGTTCCCGTACGGCTTCCCCGCGGTCCGTTCCGCGTACGCCAGTCGCCGTGCGTACGCCACACCCTAGCGGCCGCACCGTCGCGCATGGTTTCTTCGTCCGGCATGCGAGCGACGATAGAAAGGGGCGGGTGACCCGCCCCTCGCCGGACGGATTTGTTGCGACGATCGGAGAACCCGTGTCGACCACCCAAGCCGCCATCGCCTCAGCGGAGGCTCACAGCGCGCACAACTACCATCCGCTCCCCATCGTCGTCTCGTCGGCGGACGGCGCCTGGATGACCGACATCGAGGGCCGCCGCTACCTCGACATGCTCGCCGGGTACTCCGCGCTCAACTTCGGCCACGGCAACCGCCGGCTCGTCGAGGCCGCCAAGGCGCAGCTCGACAGGGTGACGCTGACCTCCCGGGCCTTCCACCACGACCGGTTCGCCGACTTCTGCGCCCAGCTCGCCGACCTGTGCGGCATGGACATGGTGCTGCCGATGAACACCGGCGCCGAGGCCGTGGAGACGGCGGTGAAGACGGCCCGCAAGTGGGGCTACAAGGTCAAGGGCGTGCTCGACGGCACGGCGAAGATCATCGTCGCGGCGAACAACTTCCACGGCCGTACGACGACCGTCGTCAGCTTCTCCACGGACCACGAGGCCCGCGCCGACTTCGGCCCGTACACGCCCGGGTTCGAGATCGTTCCGTACGGCGACCTGACGGCGCTCGACGCGGCGATGACCGACAACACCGTGGCCGTCCTGCTCGAACCGATCCAGGGCGAGGCGGGCGTCCTGGTGCCGCCGGCCGGATACCTGGCGGGCGTGCGGGAGTTGACCCGCGAGCGGAACGTGCTGTTCGTCGCCGACGAGATCCAGTCGGGCCTCGGCCGCACGGGCCGGACGTTCGCGTGCGAGCACGAGGGGGTCGTCCCCGACATGTACGTCCTGGGCAAGGCGCTCGGCGGCGGTGTCGTGCCGGTGTCCGCCGTCGTGTCGTCGGCCGAGGTGCTGGGGGTGTACGGGCCGGGCGAGCACGGTTCGACGTTCGGCGGGAACCCGCTGGCCTGCGCCGTGGGTCTCGAGGTCGTCGCGATGCTGCGCACCGGCGAGTTCCAGCAGCGCGCCGCCGAGCTCGGCGACCACCTCCACCAGCAGCTGGGCCTGATGGTGGGCGGCGGCGCGGTCGAGGCGGTGCGCGGGCGCGGGCTGTGGGCGGGCGTCGACATCACGCCGTCGCGCGGAACGGGCCGGGAGATCTCGGAGAAGCTGATGGACCGGGGCGTCCTGGTGAAGGACACGCACGGCTCGACGATCCGGATCGCGCCGCCGCTGGTGATCAGCAAGGAGGACCTGGACTGGGGCCTCGACCAGCTGGGCGCGGTACTGGCCGGCTAGGGCGGCGGGGCCGCCGGAGCGCTCCGGTGTCCGCCGTGGTGGTGCCACGGCGGACAGCGGGCGCGGGCGGTCTTTCGGTACGGGCGGTCAGAGGATGACGTGGGGCAGGAAGCGGGCGTACTCGTCCGTGACGAGGCCCGAGGACTCCCGGATGCCGAGGCCCGCCGCCTCGTTCTCGACGACCCACGCGCCGAGTACCACGCGGTTGCCGTCGAAGTCCGGCAGCGGCGCCAGCTCCTGGTAGCAGAAGCCCGGTCCCTCCTCGGCGGAGGCGCCCGGCGCCCCTCCCGGCGCGTGCACCGTGACGCCGGCGCCCTCGCGGCCGAGCAAGGGCTTGGCGACGTAACCGGGGCCGCCGGGAGCCGCGAGTTCACGCGGGCCGTCGAGGTAGGCGGCGAGCAGGTTCGGGTGGCCGGGGTAGAGCTCCCAGAGGATCGCCAGCAGCGCCTTGTTGGAGAGCAGCATCTTCCAGGCCGGCTCGATCCACATCGTGGTGCCGGTGCCGCCGCCGTTGTCGAGAGTGTTCACGACGTGCGGGCCGAAGCGGTCGGTCGTCAGCCATTCCCAGGGGTAGAGCTTGAAGCAGCCGCGGATGAAGCGCAGGCGGCCGTCGACGAAGCGGCCGGAGAGCCGGTCCCAGCCGATCTGCTCGACGGAGAGCGCCTCGGTCTCCAATCCCGCCTGCTGCGCGGTCTCGCGCAGGTAGGCGACCGTCATCAGGTCCTCGCCGAGCTCGTCGCCGTCCGAGTGGACGAAGTGCAGCGGACCGGGCGGCAGGAGGTGCGCCTGGTGCTTCCACGCGTCGACGAGCCGCTCGTGCAAGGAGTTCCACTGGTCGGCGCCGGGGAAGCGCTCCTCCATCCAGAACCACTGCGGACTGGCCGCCTCCACCAGCGAGGTGGGCGTGTCGGCGTTGTACTCCAGCATCTTGGCGGGGCCCGTGCCGTCGTACCGGAGGTCGAACCGCCCGTAGATCGAGGGGAGTTCGGCGCGCCTTCGCCACGAGTCGGCGACGCGCGAGGCCAGCCGCGGGTCCGTGATGCCGAGGTCGGCGAAGCGGTCGTGCTCGACGATGTGCGCGGCGGCCGCCAGGCACATGGCGTGCAGTTCCTCGACGACCTCCTCCATCGCCTCGACCTCGGGGAGGGAGAACACGTAGTACGCGCTCTCGTCCCAGTACGGGCGCAGCGACCCGTCCGGGAAGCGGGTCAGCGGGTAGACGAGGCCCTGCTCCTCGACGGTCCGCTGCCAGCCGGGGCGGGGTTCGATCGTGTGTCGCTTCATCGGTTGCGTGCCTGCGTGCCCGGGCCCGGAGGCCCTGTCAGCCGCCGCCGGAGCCGGAGGAGCCGAAGCCGCCCCGGTCGACCGCGGACTTGTCGAAGCTGCCGTCGCTGACCTTGCCGTCGCTGACGCGGCCGCCGTAGTAGTACCTGCCGGTGCCGTTCACGTCGCACTCGCGCTCGGGGAGCACTTCCTTGGTGACCCGGTCCGCGCACCGCCGGTCCGGTTCCGACCCGCACGCGGTGAGGGTCGCCGCGAGGACGCCCATGCCGCCGAGCAGCACCGTGCCCGACCTCAGCCTGCGTCGTCCAACCGCCATGTCCCGGCCACTCCCCCGTCGTGCGAACAGATCTCAGAACCGTCCGACAGACTAGAGGGCCCGCCGCCGCCGCCGGAACCGGGTACGCGATCACCGCCCCTCTAGAGTCGGTTTTGTGCTTCTCGGGATGATCTGCGCGCTCGCTTCGGCGGTCTGCATCGGTACGGCTTCCGTACTCCAGGCCGTCGCGGCCCGCGCCGCGCAGCCGGGCACCGGCAGCGGCGTCGACGTGACGCTGCAACTGCGCGCCATGCGCCAGTGGCGCTACCTCGTGGGCCTCGCGCTCGACGGCCTGAGCTTCGCGCTGCAGATCGTCGCGCTGCTCACGATCCCCATCTACGCCGTGGAGGCGTCGCAGGCCGCGAGCCTCGCCGTGACGGCGGTCGTCGCCGCGCGCGTCCTGAGCGTCCGCCTCCGGGGCCTGGAGTGGGCGGCGGTGGCGGTGGTCTGCGCGGGGCTGGCGATGATCGGGCTCTCCGTCGGCGCCGAGGGCGGCAGCGACGGCCCGCCCGCCCTGCCGTACGCCCTGCTCGGCGTCGCCTTCGCCGTGCTGCTCGCCGGCGCGGTGGCGGGCCGCCTGCCGGGCCGGGCCCGCGCCCTGGTGCTCGGGTTCGGCGCGGGCACGGGCTTCGGGGTGGTGTCGGTCTCGGTGCGGCTGATCGACGACCTGGCGCCGTCGGCGCTGGTGACCAATCCGGCCGTGTACGCGCTGCTGCTTGCCGGCGGTACGGCGTTCCTCCTCCTGACGTCGGCGTTCCAGCGCGGCTCGGTGACCACGGCGACGGCGGGGATGGTGATCGGCGAGACGATCGGGCCCGCCGTGGTGGGTGTGGTGTGGCTCGGCGACCGCACGCGGGAGGGCCTGGCGGTGCCGGCGGCCGTGGGCTTCGCGGTGGCGGTGGCGGGCGCCCTGGCCCTGGCCCGGTTCGGGGAGGCGGCCGCCGAGCTCGTGGCGGACGAGCCGCCGCCCGCCTCCTCCGTGCCCGACTGAGCCCCGCAACGGGAACTCTTTCGGATGGTTTATCGTTCATCTTTACGTGGGAAGGGACGCGCTGCCGTAAGGCGGCCGGCGGGCCCGCCCGCGTACGAGCCCCGGTCGGCCTCCCCCGTCCGGCCGGGGCTCCCCCCACCCGGCCGGCGGCCGGAGCACCCTCACGGCAGTGCCCGGCACAGGGCGTCCAGGGCGCCCGTCCAGGCGCTGTCCGGCGGTGTGGCGTATCCCACGACCAGCGCGTCCCCGTCCCGTCGCACCGACGGATGGCGGAAACTGCCGACGCCTTCCAGCGCCAGGCCCTGCCACGCCGCCGCCTGCACGACCGAGCGCTCCGTGCCGGCCGGCAGCTCCAGGACGGCGTGCAGCCCCGCCGCGATGCCCGTCACCCGTACGCCGGGCGCCCGGTCCGCCAGCGCCTGCACCAGCTGGTCGCGCCGCCGGCGGTAGCGCAGCCGCATGGCGCGCACGTGACGGTCGTACGCGCCGGAGCGGATGAACTCCGCGAGCGTCAGCTGGTCCGGGGAACCCGACATCCAGTCGACGACGCCCTTCGCCGCCGCCACCTCCCGCGCCAGCGCCCCGGGCAGCACCATCCACGCCAGCCGCAGCCCCGGGGCGAGCGACTTGCTCGCCGTGCCCAGGTAGACGCAGCGCTCCGGATCGAGCCCCTGGAGGGCGCCGACCGGCTGCCGGTCGTAGCGGAACTCGCCGTCGTAGTCGTCCTCCAGGACCAGCCCGCCGGTGGAGCGCGCCCAGTCGACGGCGGCCGAGCGGCGGTCCGCCCGCAGGGCGGCACCGGTGGGGAACTGGTGGGCCGGCGTCAGCAGCACGGCCCCCGCGTCCGGCAGCTCCCCCAGCTCGCCGGTGCGCGCCCCGTGCGCGTCCAGCCCCAGCGCCGGGGTGCCGAGGCCGGCCTCGGTGAACACGTCCCGGTGGAAGGGCAGGCCGTACGACTCGACCGCCACCTCCCGTACGCCCCGCCGCGCCAGCACCTTCGCGAGGAGCGACAGCCCGTGCACGAAACCCGAGCAGACGACGACCCGGTCCGGCGAGGCCCGCACGCCCCGCGCCCGCGCGAGGTACTCCGCGACGGCAGTGCGCAGCTCCACGCGCCCCCGCGGATCGCCGTACCCGAACGCGTCGTGCGGCGCGGTGGTCAGAGCGCGCCGGGCGGCCCGCAGCCACTGCGCACGCGGGAAGGACGCCAGGTCGGGGCTGCCCGGCATGAGGCTGTACGCCGCCGCGCGCCGCGCGCCCCGGCGCGGAGCGACGGCGGGCGCCGGGGTCTCGCGCGGCGCGGCCCGCGGCGCGACCCGGGTGCCCGAGCCCTGACGGGCGGTGAGCCAGCCCTCGGCGACCAGTTCGGCGTACGCGTCCGCGACGGTGTTGCGGGCGACGCCCAGGTCGGCGGCGAGCGACCGGGAGGACGGCAGCCGCGTGCCGGGGGCCAGCCTGCCGGTGCGGACGGCTTCGCGCAGGGCGTTCATCAGGCCCCTACGGAGCCCGGAGGCGCCGAGCTCCACATGCAGGTCGACACCGTAAGTGGCCCATGGATCCGTCACGGCAATGGACCATAGTGGTGCGCCAACACCGCCGTAGCGTCGACTCCATGACGACAGCGACGCACGCCACGCACCCGAAGACCGCCGAACACGCCCCCGAGCACCCGCCGCGCCTGGAATGGGCGAAGCTCGCCCCGGACGTCTACAAGGCCATGATCACGCTGGACGCCGCGGCCAGGAAGGGCCTCGATCCGGTCCTCCTGGAGCTGGTCAAGATCCGCGCCTCGCAGCTCAACCGCTGCGCCTTCTGCATCGACATGCACTCCAAGGACGCGCTGGCGGCCGGTGAATCCGTCGAGCGGATCGTCCAGCTGAGCGCCTGGCAGGAGTCCCGGCACTTCTACACCGCGAAGGAGGCGGCGGCGCTGGAACTCACCGAGGCCGTCACCGTCCTGACCGACGGCTTCGTCCCCGACGACGTCTACGCGCGGGCCGCCGAGCACTTCGAGGAGGCCGAACTGGCGCGCCTGATCGCCGCCGTCACGGTCATCAACGCGTGGAACCGCTTCGGCGTGAGCACCCGCATGGTCCCCGGCCACTACACGCCGGGCGACTTCGCGCACTGAGCGACGGCACGCCGCGAGGGGCCCGCCACTGCTGCGGCGGGCCCCTCGCTGCGTGCTGCGCGCCCGGTTACTTCTTGGGCATCCAGGACTTCCACGTCGACTCGTTCGCCTTGACCCACTTCTCGGCCGCGGCCTCCGGCGACAGCTTCTCGTCGGCGATCATCAGGGCGACCTCGTTCTGCTGCTCGGTCGTCCACTTGAAGTTCTTCAGGAACTCGGCCGCCTCGCCGCCGTTCTTCGCGAAGTCCGCGTTGAAGAACTTCTGGAGCGGCGTGTTCGGGTAGCCGCAGGCGATCTTCTTCGGGTCGGCGTCGCAGCCTTCCTTGTACTCCGGCAGCTTGACCTCGACCATGTCGATCTCGGCGTTCAGCCACTGCGGCGTCCACCAGTACGTCAGGAACGGCTTCTCGGCCTTCGCGTACTTCTTCATGGCGGTGATCTGGCTGGCCTCGGAACCCGAGTAGTTGGTCTTCAGGTCCAGCTTCAGGTTCTTGATCAGCGCGTCGTCGTTGGTGACGTAGTCGGGCGACCCTTCGAGGATCTCGCCCTTGTCGCCACTCTCCGCTGTCTTGAACTCGTCGGCGTACTTGTTGAGGTTCTTCCAGTCCGTGACGTCCGGGTGCTTGTCCGCGAAGTACTTCGGGACGAACCAGCCGATGTGCCCGGTGACACCGAGGTCGCCGCCCTTGACGACGGTCTTCTTGGTGTCGACGTACTGCTTCTCCTCCTTGGGGTGGCCCCAGTCCTCCAGGATCCCGTCGATGTCGCCCTTCGACAGCGCGTCCCACGCGAGGACCTCGCCCATCTGCTGGGTCTTGACGGTGTAGCCGAGCTCCTTCTCCAGGAGGTACGCCGCCACGGCGGTGTTGGCCTGGGCGCCGACCCACGACGGGACCGTCAGCTTCACGGTCTTCTTGTCGCCGGCCTCCTGGCTCTTGCCGGTCTCGGCGGCGCCGCACCCGCTGAGGGCGAGCAGGCCGAGGGCCGCGGCGGTGGCGGCGGCTGTGCGGGTGATCCGGGTGTTCATGCGCATGAAGGTGACTCTCTTCTTCTGGCGGAAGTGCGGAAGCAAGCGGGGAAAGGGGCGGTCAGCCGTCGTCGCGCCGGCGCGCGCGCCCGGCGCCCGGCTGGGTCAGGCGGTCCAGTACGAGTCCGAGGCACACGATCGCGGCGCCCGCGGTCATACCGACACCCATCTCGCCGCGCGAGAGGCCCTTGACGACGTCGTATCCGAGCGCGCCACCGCCGACGAGGCCGCCGACGACGACCACGGCGAGGACCAGTACGACGCCCTGGTTGACGGCGAGCTGGAGCGCCGGGCGGGCCAGCGGCAGCTGGACCTGGAGGAGCTGCTGCCGGGGTCCGGCGCCCAGGGAGCGTGCCGCCTCCAGGGCGGACGGGTCCACTTCCCTGATCCCCTGGGTGGTGATGCGGACGACGGCGGGCAGCGCGTACACGACGGCCGCGATGATCGCGGAGGCGCGCGTGACGCCGAACAGGGCGACCACCGGGATCAGGTACACGAACTGCGGCATGGTCTGCATCGCGTCGAGCACCGGCCGCATCCACCGTTCGAACCGGCCCGCGCGGGCCGCCGCGATGCCGAGCGCGAAGCCCAGCAGCAGCGTCACGAACAGGGCCGCGATCACCTGGGAGAGCGTGTCGAGGGACTTCGTCCACACGCCGAGAACACCCACGGCGCCCAGTGCGAGCGTCGAGGTCAGCGCGGTCGCCCAGGAGCCGACCAGCCAGGCCAGGGCGGCCACGATCAGCAGCAGCGCCCACCAGGGCAGCCACACCAGCCCGTCCCGCAGCGGGTTGAGCACCCACAGCGTGAAGTTCTCCGACCACACCTCGGTGCCGCCGAGCACCGGGACGCCCGATGCGAGGTGGTCGGTGATCCAGTCCTGCGCCTTGTTGACGGGCGTGGAGACGTCGTACGTCCACCCTTCCGGCCAGCTCCGCGTGAGCAGCGCCCGGCCGGCCGCGGCGGCGGCCGCCGTGACGACCGCGACGAGCGCCCAGGCGCGCGGGCCGTGCAGGAACTTCGGGCCGCCCGGCGCCGAGGCACCGATGCGTTCGCCGGCCGCGGCGGTCGTGCGGTCGAGCCAGACGGCGATCAGCACGATCGGGACACCGGCCGCGAGCGCCTTGCCGACGTCGACCGTGGACAGTGCCGAGTAGACCTCCTCGCCGAGACCGCCGGCGCCGACGAGGGCCGCGATGACGACCATCGAGAGCGCCATCATGATCGTCTGGTTGAGGCCGAGCAGCATCTCCTTGCGGGCGAGCGGCAGACGTGCCGTCCACAGCCGCTGCCATCCGCTCGCGCCGAGCGAGGCGGATGCCTCCAGTACCCCGGCGTCGGCGCCGCGCAGGCCGAGTGCCGTGAGGCGGGCCATCGGCGGGGCGGCGTAGATGACCGTGCAGAAGAGGGCCGCGGGCGTGCCGGTGCCGAAGACGAGGACGAACGGCAGCAGGTACGCGAAGGCCGGCATCACCTGCATGGTGTCCAGCACCGGGCGCAGCATCCGGTGGAAGCGGTCGGAGAGTCCGGCCGCGAGTCCGAGCGCGATGCCGAGCACGGAGGCGACCGCGACGGCGACGACCATCAGCGCGATGGTCAGCAGCGTGGCGTCCCACATGCCGAGGAGCCCGCACACGGTGAACACGACGGCCGCGATGCCCGCCGTCTTCGCGCCGCGCCGGTCGAGTCCGGCGGCGCGCCACGCGAACAGCACCGCGAGCACGGCGAAGCCGAGCCAGCCGAGCGCGTCGAGGCCGGCGTAGACGGCGTCGACGGCGTCGGTCGCGGTGTTGGACAGGTGCAGCAGGAAGTACAGGAACAGGGGGTGGGTCTCGCGGTTGTCGATGACCCACGCGTTGGCGTCGTCGAGCGGACCGGACACGTCGACGGTCAGGCCGGCGGGCCAGCCACCGCCGCCCAGGAGCGCGGCGCCCAGCGGTACGAGCACGAACGCGGCGACGGCGAGCGGCAGGAGCTTGCGGCCCGCGCGGTGGCGCAGGGCGGCGGCGAGCCGGCCGGGGCCGGGCACCGTCGTCTCCTTCGGGGGCGTGGTGACGGCCGCCGTCATGCGGCGACCGCCTTCGGGTCCTGGGCTCCGAGGCCGGCGACGACCGCGAGCAGCCCCTGGTGGTCGACGACGCCTATGCAGCGTCCGTTCTCCATGACGCGGGCGGGCGCGCCGGTGCGGGCGACGGCCTCGATGGCGGCGGAGACGGTGGCGTCGGGGGCGACGGAGGCGCCGTTCTCGGTCTCGGCCACGTCCCCGGCGGGGCGCATGGCCGTGCGTACGGTCATGACCTGCTCGCGCGCCACGTCGCGGACGAAGTCCCGCACGTAGTCGTCGGCGGGTGCCCCGACGATCTCCTCAGGGGTGCCGAGCTGCACGATCCGGCCGTCGCGCATCAGCGCGATCCGGGTGCCGATGCGCAGCGCCTCGCTGAGGTCGTGGGTGATGAAGACCATGGTGCGGCCCTCCTCGCGGTGCAGGCGTACGACTTCCTCCTGCATGTCGCGGCGGATCAGCGGGTCGAGGGCGCTGAACGGCTCGTCGAAGAGGAGCACCTCGGGGTCGACGGCGAGGGCGCGGGCGAGGCCCACCCGCTGCTGCTGCCCGCCGGAGAGCTGCCCGGGACGGCGCTCCTCCATCCCGGCGAGGCCGACCTTCTCGACGACCTCGGCGGCCTTGGCGCGGCGCTCTGCCCGGCCCATGCCCTGGATCTCCAGGCCGTAGGCCACGTTGTCGAGGACCGAGCGGTGCGGCAGCAGGCCGAAGTGCTGGAAGACCATGGAGGCGCGGTGCCTGCGCAGTTCGCGCAGCCGCGTCCTGTCCATGGACAGGACGTCCTCGCCGTCGATGGCGACGGCGCCGGAGGTGGGCTCGATGAGCCGGGTGAGGCAGCGTACGAGGGTCGACTTGCCGGAGCCCGAGAGTCCCATCACGACGAAGACCTCGCCCTTGTGCACGTCGAAGGAGACGTCACGCACGGCGGCGGTGCAGCCGGTGCGGTCCCGCAGCTCCTCGGCGGACAGTTCGGCGTACTCGGCGTTCGCCGGTACGCGGTCGGCCTTCGGTCCGAAGACCTTCCACAGGTTCCGTACGGAGAAGACCGGTTCGGCGTTCGTGTGTTCAGCGGCGGTCATCACGCATCACCTCCCGGTGTAGTGGTTTCTGCAAGCAGTTCGGCGCACTTCTCCCCGACCATCAGGACCCCGATCATCGGGTTCACGGCGGGCATCGTCGGGAACACGGACGCGTCGGCGATACGTACGCCTTCGAGGCCGCGGATTCTCAAGTCCGGAGCGACCACCGCGAGTTCGTCGTCGCCGTCGCCCATCCGGCAGGTGCCCGCCGGGTGGTACACGGTGTGCGCCACCTTCCGGGCGTACGCGCTGATGTCCTCGTCGGAGGTCACCTCGGGGCCGGGGCACACCTCGCGCTTCAGCCACTTGGCGAGCGGCTCGGCCTTGGCGATCTCGCGGGCGATGCGGATGCCGTCGACGAGCGTCTGGGCGTCGTAGTCGTCCTCGTCCGTGAAGTAGCGGAAGTCCAGCGCGGGCTTGACGGCCGGATCGGCGCTCGTCAGGAAGAGGCGGCCGCGGCTGTGCGGCTTCGGGATGTTCGGGGTCATCGACACGCCGTGCTCGGGCCGCTCGTAGCCGAGGCGCTCCGGGTTGTCGGTGAACGGGATCTGGTAGAAGTGGAACATCAGGTCCGGGCCGCGGCTCGCCGGGTCGCGCCGTACGAACAGGCCCGCGTCGGAGTCCATCGCGGAGTTCTCGGGTATCGGCCCGTCCGTCTCCCAGACGATGACCGACTCCGGGTGGTCGAGCAGGTTCTCGCCGACGCCCGGCAGGTCGTGCACGACGGGAATCCCGAGCGCCTCCAGGTCCTGCCGGGGCCCGATGCCGGAGTGCAGCAGCAGCCGGGGGGTGTCCACCGCGCCCGCGCAGACCAGCACCTCGCGGCTCGCCTCGACGAGGACCTCCTCGCCGTCCTTGGTCCGCACCCGTACGCCGGTCGCCCGCGTCCCCTCCAGCTCCAGCCTGTACGCCCAGCTCTCCAGCATGATGTGGAGGTTCGGCCGGTCCAGGAACGGGTGCAGGTAGGCCACCGAGGCGGACGAGCGCTTGTTGTCCTCGGGGTGGTAGGCGAGGTCGAAGAAGCCGACGCCCTCGTGGAACGGCTGCTGGTTGAACCCCTCGACGCGCGGCACGCCGACGGCGTCCTGGGCGGCGTCGACGAAGTCGCGGGCGATGGCGTTCCGGTCCTTCTCCGCCACCGGCACGATGTTGTTGCGCAGCTTGTGGAAGTACGGCGCCATGGCCTCGGCGCCCCAGCCCTTCGCGCCCGCGGTCTCCCACTCGTCCCAGTCGGACGGCAGGGGCTGGAAGGCGATGAGGGTGTTGTGCGAGGAGCAGCCGCCCAGGACCCGGGCGCGGCTGTGCCGGATGTGTGAGTTGCCGCGGGGCTGCTCGGTGGTCGGGTAGTCGTAGTCGAGCTCGCCGCCCAGCAGGCCCATCCAGCGCCGCAGGGTGAGGACGTCGGGGCGGTCGACGTCGGTCGGCCCTCCCTCGATGACGGCGACGCGGACCGACGGGTCCTCGGTCAGCCGGGACGCGATCACCGAACCTGCGGTGCCGCCCCCGACGACGACGTAGTCGTATACGGGCATGGGTTGCTGCTCCTCTTTCGTGCGGCCTCGGTCGCCGGGCCGGCTGGTCCTTCGGGACCGGTGGTACGGGGCGGGGGCCTCGGGTGTCGGGAAGGGCGGTCGGGCGGCGCGCCTCAGCCCGCGAACCAGCGCACCGGGCGCGGGTCCAGGTTCTGGTAGATGTGCTTGGCCTCCCGGTACTCCGCGAGTCCCGAGGGTCCGAGCTCGCGCCCGACACCGGACTTGCCGAAGCCGCCCCACTCCGCCTGCGGCAGGTAGGGGTGGAAGTCGTTGATCCACACGGTGCCGTGCCGCAGCCGCCCCGCGACGCGCCGGGCGCGTCCGGCGTCGGCCGTCCACACGCCGCCCGCCAGCCCGTACTCGGTGTCGTTGGCCAGCGCGACGGCCTCGTCCTCCGTACGGAAGGTCTCCACGGTCAGGACCGGCCCGAAGACCTCCTCCCGTACGACGCGCATCTCGCGGTGGCACCGGTCGAGGACGGTCGGCGCGTAGAAGTACCCGCCCTCGGGCCGTACGCCGGACGGTTCGGGCCGCTTGCCGCCGGAGCGCAGCACCGCGCCCTCCTCCAGCGCGGAGGCGACGTACATCTCCGTCTTCGCCAACTGCTGGGCGGAGACGAGCGGGCCGCACTCGACGCCGTCGGCCGTGCCGCGGCCGAGGCGGATCTTCTCCGCCCGGCGGGCGAGTTCGGCGACGAAGCGCTCGCGCACCGACTCCTCGACGATCAGGCGCGAGCCGGCCGAGCAGACCTGGCCGCTGTGGATGAACGCGGCGTTCAGCGCCTGGTCGACGGCGGTGTCGAAGCCCTCCTCGGTCGCGCAGGCATCCGCGAAGACGACGTTGGGGTTCTTTCCGCCCAGTTCGAGCGCCACCTTCTTCACGGTGACGGCGGCGGCCCGCATGACCTTCGTACCGCTGGCGAGGCCGCCCGTGAACGAGACGAGGTCGACGTCGGGGTGCTCGGCCATCCGCGCGCCGACGGGGTCGCCCGGACCGGTCACCAGGTTGGCCACGCCGGCCGGCAGGCCCGCCTCCACCAGCAGCTCCATCAGCGCCACGGTCGTCAGCGGAGTGATCTCGCTCGGCTTGAGCACGAAGGTGTTGCCCGCCGCCAGGGCCGGGGCGATCTTCCAACTGGCCTGGAGGAGCGGGTAGTTCCACGGCGCGATGAGCGCGCAGACGCCGACCGGCTCGTGCACGACGACGCTGTGGATGCCGGGCGAACCGGCGTCGACGACCCGGCCCCCGCCCTCGCCGACGACGAGTTCGGCGAAGTACCGGAAGGCGTCGCTCACGCAGTCGACGTCGACCCGGCCCTCCTCCAGGGTCTTCCCCGCGTCGCGGCTTTCGAGCAGCGCGATGTCCTCACGGTCCCGCTGGAGCAGGTCCCCGACCCGGCGCAGCAGCGCGGCCCGCTCGACCACCGGGGTACGGGGCCACTCGCCCGAGTCGAAGGCCGTACGGGCGGCCGCCACGGCGGCATCGACGTCCGCGGCACCCCCCTCGGCGACGACGGCGAAGGGCTTGGCGTCCGCGGGGTCGATGATCTCGCGCGTGGCACCGGAAGCGGCTGCCTGCCACTTCCCGCCCACATGGATGGTCTGTTGTCCCGACACTTCGCGTTTCGCCTTCCATTCCCGATATGTAC
This sequence comes from Streptomyces sp. NPDC054887, assembly GCF_053610585.1. Lineage (NCBI taxonomy): Bacteria > Bacillati > Actinomycetota > Actinomycetes > Kitasatosporales > Streptomycetaceae > Streptomyces > Streptomyces sp. NPDC054887. Next base: position 45,723 of record NZ_JBSGYQ010000050.1, read on the forward strand.
GGCCGGTAAAGACCGGCGACCGGGAGCCCTCCCCCCAAAGGCGATAACCATGCGCAACACATGGCCGAAAGTGCCCTGTGTCACGACCAACATGCAACAAAACCGGTCAGACTACCCCGCAAAGCGCATCGCAGTCACTCGGTTACGGGTTCCGATCGGCATGCGTGCGACGGCGGGGGGTGGGTGCGGGCGGGCTGGGGCGTGGAGTGGGTCGGGGGACGGGCAGGTAGGGCGGGGTGGGTGGGCGGTTTCCGTGATGACTGGGCTCTGTCGCCGGCTGTCCAGCGGGCGTCACCGGCTGTCAGCCGGGCGCCGGCGAGGCTCCCGCGACGGCGACGGCGACGGCGACGGCGACGGCGACGGCGACGGCGAATTACACCGTCATGGCGTCAACGCGGGGAGCACAGCGACGACCGCTGTCGCGGCGCTCAAACGGCGAAATTCGGCCCCGCCAAACGGCAGCGGAGGACGAGGGAGGCGGCGAGGGAGGCACGTACAGACCACGCACGGCCCGGCCGCGCCCTTCCCCCTCCCCCATGCTGTCACTCTCCGTTGCCGTCCGGAGGGGTCGTACGTTCAGCCTCCCAGCAGCGCGCCGACCGCAGCCACAGCGGCGGCCCCGGAGGCCAGGAACTCGACGCCCGGCCCCGCCGCCACCAGCGCGTCACGCAGCCGGGCGAGGCGGCCGGGGGTAGCCTCGCCGCCGCCCTCGATCTCCTCCTCGGTAGACACGAGCTCGGCGTCGAGCACGACGGTGGCGTCGCTGGCGACGAGCCGGTCCAGGTCCGCCCGCAGCTGCCGTACGGCGAGGAGCAACTCCTCTTGCGCCGGGTCACGGGACGGCACGGCGACGTTGTTGGTGTTGCTGACGGTGTTGCCGTTCCCGATGCCGATGGCGCTGTTGTGCACGGTCCCGACGTGGACCGACCGCTGCTCGTCAGAGGTTCCCATTGCGTACTCCCCCATCGCTGCCGGCACTGCTGCTGTTGCTACTACCTTGGCTGTTGACGCTCGTCGTCGTAACCGTGTTCCTGTCACCGATGCCGAAGGCGCTTCCGTACGCGGACTCAGCGGACCCATCAGCGGCCTTAATGGTGACGACCCCCGTCTCGACGCGCACGATTCTCCGCCCGAACTCGCCGGTCTACCATCCCACTTCCTGCAATGCGATCCGGGTGAGCAAACACCATCTGGTGCGAACGGCCGGACAGTCTGCACCTGCCTGCGCAGAGAGGGCGAAGCTTGAGAGCCGGGCTGGGAGCCCTGGGGTCGCCCGGTCAAGATCGGCGAGCTGTCGCTCGTCAAGGGGGCGGCCACGCGGTCCCGCCGCAGGCCCCGGGGAGCGCTGAGCCGGGAAAGGCGGCGGGCTTTGTTGGGCCTGGGGCGTTGATTGCTTCTGGTGTGGGGGCCGCCTTTCTGGAGGGTGGCGTCGGAGGCCCGCCCCTCAAGGGCGCTCCTGCGTCGCGTCGCCTGCGGCGATTGCGCTGCGCTCCACCCTTGACCGCCGAACCTCCGACGCAAGGCTTAAGGGGGGCGGCCCCCGGGGGGAGCCCACGGGAAAGGCTCGGAGAGTGGTTGCACGTACGTCGCCGGGTTGGAGACCGGTGGGCGGGGCGCGACGGCTTCTGGGGTGGTGCGGCCCCTGGCTCAGCGGCTGACGGGAACGGCCGTTGGTGCGACACCACCATCGCGACCCGTGCCAGCACACCGGGCGATGGGGCGGGGCGCTTCCGGGCGACGTGCGGGCGTGCGGGCGTGCGTGAAGACGGCATGGGGGCGGGGCGACTCCGCCCGGCCGGGCGGCCAAGTGCACACCTTGACCGGTCACCGATGGCCGGTGACCGGCTAGACGTTCACCCGTTGCCCCGGGGACCCGCTGAGACGTAAGGCCGTTCGTGGCCCCGATGACCGGGTGGGACGTAAGCCCGTCGGTCCGGTGACCGGGTGGGACGTAAGTCCGTTGGTGAGCGGCGGGTGGGTGGGTGCGTGGTGGACGGTTTCGGGGCAAATGGCGCGGCCGATCGCGGGCAGATGGGGGTAGGCGACCCTCTGTGGGTCCTCACCCCCACCTAGCGAGCCGAACCGATACGGATGTGTCGGCTGAGACCGGTGAGGCGTTCCGGCTCACCAAGTGTGGACTTCGTCCCACCCCCGATGTGCAGCGCCGCAGATCTCGACGATGTGCACGTCTAGGCGCAGCCCGTCGGTCGCCGGTCGCCGGTCGCTCACAGCGCCCACCAGCAGTACAACCGCGACCCAGAGACCCGAGCGCGCTGAGCCAGTCCGGCCAGATTGCGCAAAACACCGGCCGCGAACTCGACGTCCACGTGTAGCTGCCGCAGTTCATCGGTCCTCGACCACAACTCGGCGCAGCGAACGATGTCGTCCCGCGTCGCCGTGACAAGGGCGTCGGTCAGCGCGTCCGACACGCTGACGACGAACGGCGGACCCTCTTCCGGCAACGACACGACACCGCCGGACTTCGAACGTCGACCGACTTCCTCATAGCTGCATCCCGTCATCACGGCTTCGAGCCGAGCGATCGAGACAACCGGGTCGATGCCCTTGAGACACACGACGTCGTACTCCACCGACCCCGGCCCACCCGGATACCGAAGGACCGCGACGGCGGCCTCGTCGTCAGCGGCGGAGAAGTAGTCGCACAGCGGCATGCCGCCGATTCTGGCATCCACGACTGACAGTCAGTCGGAGACCGTGAGTGAGACCGTGAGTCCTCTAGGCAGGGGCGTGCAGGCCACCCTGATGGCGTGTCGGGCTGTCAGGCCGTTGGGCTGGGACCAACTCAACACATCGCGCACGCACCACCCCAGCGACTCATCCCACACGGGGCAAATAGGACGACAGTCCTCGCCATCTGTGGAGTTCGGTTCATCCCTGCCCCATCCGCAGGCGCCAAGTACGTCCAGATCAACTCCGCACGTCGACCGGCAAGGCTGGCCGCCCACCGAGCCGGGGCGCTCGCGTGCATCCCCATGTCGGTGTCGCACCAGCGGCCGTCGTCGCACCCGCCGAGACAGGGGCCGAGCCACCCCAGAACCGACCGCGCACCCCACCACACACCCGCAAGCCACCAAACAAACGCCCGCCCCCATCCCGCTCCCGTGCAGGGCGTTTTCCTGGCGCCGTCCCCCCATAAGCGTTTGCGGTGGGCCGGGGTGGTGGGTCAAGGGTGGGCCGTAGGTCCATCGCGCAGCGACGCGACGTAGGAGCGCCCTTGACGCGCCACCCCGGCCCACCGACACTCAAGCGCCCGGGGACGGCCCCACACCCCCCAGAAGCAACAAGTGGTTCCCGTACCTCCGCCCCACCCCCGCCGCGCCAACAACAACGCCCCCGGCAGCCGATTCATCGACTACCGGGGGCGTTGCCACATCAGCACATCCGCGCATCAACCCATCAGCACATCCGTGCATCCGTGCATCCGTGCCCCATCAGGCTGACGGCGTCAGGCCGTACCTCAGGTCAGATCAGGCCCAGCTCGCGTACCGCGGCGCGCTCCTCTTCGAGCTCCTTCACCGACGCGTCGATGCGCGCGCGGGAGAACTCGTTGATGTCCAGGCCCTGGACGATCTCGTACTTGCCGTCCTTGCAGGTGACCGGGAAGGAGGAGATGAGACCCTCCGGCACGCCGTACGAACCGTCCGACGGGATGCCCATCGACGTCCAGTCGCCGGCCGCCGTGCCGTTGACCCACGTGTGCACGTGGTCGATGGCCGCGTTGGCGGCGGAGGCCGCCGAGGACGCGCCGCGCGCCTCGATGATCGCCGCGCCGCGCTTGGCGACGGTCGGGATGAAGGTGTCGGCCAGCCACTGCTCGTCGTTGACGACCTCGGCGGCGTTCTTGCCGGCGACCTCCGCGTGGAAGATGTCCGGGTACTGCGTCGCCGAGTGGTTGCCCCAGATCGTGAGGCGCTTGATGTCGGAGACCGTGGCGCCGGTCTTCTTCGCGAGCTGCGACAGCGCGCGGTTGTGGTCCAGGCGCGTCATCGCCGTGAAGCGCTCGGCCGGTACGTCCGGTGCCGCAGCCTGCGCGATGAGCGCGTTGGTGTTGGCCGGGTTGCCGACGACGAGCACCCGGATGTCGTCGGCGGCGTTGTCGTTGATGGCCTTGCCCTGCGGCTTGAAGATGCCACCGTTGGCGGACAGCAGGTCGCCGCGCTCCATGCCCTTCGTGCGCGGGCGGGCGCCGACGAGGAGGGCTACGTTCGCGCCGTCGAAGCCGACGTTCGGGTCGTCGGTGATCTCGATGCCCTGGAGCAGCGGGAAGGCGCAGTCGTCGAGCTCCATGGCGGTGCCCTCGGCGGCCTTCAGGCCCTGCGGGATTTCCAGGAGACGCAGTTTGACCGGCACATCCGCGCCGAGCAGGTGGCCGGAAGCGATGCGGAAGAGCAGCGCGTAACCGATCTGTCCGGCCGCGCCGGTGACGGTGACATTCACGGGAGTGCGGGTCATGGCGATCTCCGTAAGACAGCTGGCGGTGGGGGTCCCTGCCCCTCGTTGCTGGATATCCCGCACGCCCAGGCGTCTGTTCGGCGTCTGAATCTTGACGTGAAGAGATATCCAGCGGTCAGGCTATCCGACCCCGGGAGTCCCGGTCTCCCGACCCCGTGTGGTGCGGCGCACATAACCCCCGAACGCCGGGCGGCCGCCCGCGCCAGGGGGGGGGGAGCGCGGGCGGCCGGCCGACCGGGGTGGTGTTCACCCGTGGGGGGACACCATCCGCCTGCCCGCTTCCGGCGCGCGCATTCCCTCTTCTGCTCGTCTCTTCTCGGTCTTCACATGCCTTCACAGCTTGTGACAGATCTTCGCGGCTGCTCCCCGGCCTACGCCGTCCTTCACCACCGCTCATGACGGCTGATCACACCACTCGGGCGACGCGCCCGGGATCCGGTCCTCACCCCAGGCCCTACCTGGCCCTACCAGGCCCTACCTGGCTCTATCAGGTACTCACAGGCCCTACTCCTGAGTGGTGCAACCCTTCACGCCCGTCGCGAGGGTTGCGCACGCCTTCGCGTCAGTGGCCTTGGTCGCGGCGACCATGGGGGTGTACGCGTCCTTGTCGGCGTCGACGAGGCCGTTCTGCGGTTCGGGCTTCTCCGCACCGCCCGAGCCGGCAGCGGGAGCGGCGTCCGAGGCGATCTCCACCTTGTCGCCGACCGCGGCCTGCGTGATACGGGCCCATGCCGCGCCACACGTCTTGCTGTACCGGACCTCGACGAAGGCGGTACCGACCGTCGCGCTGGCCGTCGTCTTGGCGAACTCACCGCCGCAGCCCATGGCCTCCGGGTCCTCACCGGTGCAGTCGTTGCCGCTGCACTTGACGCCGGGGGGCAGCTTGGGAGCCGAAGTGGCCGGTTGGGTCTTCGGCTTGTCCTTGGCTACGGGACCCTTGTCCTTGCCGCCGAAGTCGGTCAGCAGTACGGCGGCCGCTATCACCAGCAGCGCGCCCACGACGCCGGCGAGGAACATGGTGACCTTCCGGCGCCTGCGCCGGCCGTCCGGCGAACCGGCCCCGGGGCCCGCCCCCGGCCCCCTGCCGTTCTGCTGCTGGTTCGAGTGCTGCTGGTTCTGGTGCTGCTGCTGGGGGGATATGAAGTCCTGCGGCGAGCCCGTCGGCGTACGGCGGCCGGGTGTTCCGCGGCCTGCTGCGCCCGCGCCCGCGGCCGGGCCGGCACCCGTACCGGAAGCCGGGCCGAGGGAGTCCGCGCCGGGGCCCATGGCCGTGCCGGCGAAGCCGCCGCCTGCGGCCGGACCGTTCGGGTCCGTGGCGGTGCGGCGGGCCTGGCGGCCCCCCTTGGCCGGCGCGGGGGTCTGGTCGAACTCGCCCAGCGCGGCACGTGCCTGCGAGATGCGAATCGCTTCCATCGTCATGTCGTGACGCATCTCGGAACGGCTCCAGGCGCGCTCCGCGAGCTCCCACATGGTGGTCAGGTGGCCCGCGTTCGTGCCGGTCACCTCGGCGAGCGCCAGAACCGCGCCCTTGGGCGCGAGCAGCCGCCCGTTCAGGTAGCGCTCCCAGGACGTCTTGCTGTACCCGGTCCGGTCCGCCACCGCGGCGACGCTGAGCCCGCTGCGGTCAACCAGCCGGCGCAGTTGGCTGGCGAACTCCTTGACCTGCGGATCGAGATCCTCCGGTAGAGCTTTCCAACGAGGCATTGCTTCCCCCTTGTCCCCCCGTACGTGCCTGATGTGCCCCGTGCTCGCGTGCTCCCCCCACTACGCCCCTTCCGCCGCCGGCGTGCCGGGCCAACAGGAGGGATGCGCCAAACCAGGATGTCAGTTCCTGGGGTGGGAGCGCACGGGAGCATTCGGGCGTCCGGCGCGCCCCTTGCGCGCCCCCGCCCGATTCCCGGGAACAGTGTCCCACCGCCAGGGCCCGGCGCGATCCGTCGCCCCATCTGTCACGCAGTGATCAGGCGGTGGCGGAATGGTCACCTCCGTGCCACAGGGACCCGACAGCTCTTGAACGGAATTGACGCGTCCCTGACGCTGAAAGCCGTGCCGACGCCCGTCCTTCCTCGGGGGAGAGGGCGGGCGTCGGACGCAACGCCGGTTCAGCGGACCGTGAAGCGGACCGCCGACTCCAGGAGCGGGATCTCCAGCCAGGGCTCGGGCTGCGCCATCAGCGCGAGCATGACGATGGCGAAGCCGAGCAGGCCGTACGTCGCCATGTCGGTGAAGCGCGAGCGTACGGCGAGCATGCCGACCGAGGGGATCAGGCGTCGCAGTACGGCGCCGGAGAGCAGCGCCAGGCCGATCATCAGCGTGCCGATACGGAAGCCGATCCCGAACGCGTCGACCGCCACGAGCAGCAGTCCCAGCGCGGTCGTGCCGAGCACCACGAGGAACGGCCACTGGCGAACGGGGGCCGCCGCGTCGCCGGGAGCCGCACGTCCGCCGCCCTCGGGCCGGGCGGTGTCCCGGGTGAAGAGGGGGAAGCGCCGGGTGGTGCGGACGGGGCCGTCCGGACCGGGCGCGCTGACGACTCCCTTGGCGGCGGGTTCGGGTTCGGGCCCGGATTCGGGCTCGGCTTCGGGTTCGGGTTGGGGGTGCGGTCCGGATTCGGGTGCGGAGTCGGGTGCAGGTCCGGATGCCGGATCGGCTGCAACTCCGGATACGGGATCGGATGCAGGCCCGGATGCGGGATCGGGTGCCGACTCGGTGGAATCGGCCGTGCCGGCCTCGGGCTTGTCGCCGGCCGTGCGCGTACCGCCTGCCTCACGGCTACCGCCGGCCTCACGGCTACCGCCTGCCTCGCCGGTCCGGCCTACCTCACCGGTCCCGCCAGCCTCGCCCGTCCCGCCGGCCTCGCCGGTCCTGCGGGTCGTGTCGGTCCCGGGGGTCTCGTCGGACCCGCCGGCCGCGGCGGTCTCGTCGGTCCCATCCGTCGGGCCTGCGACGTGCGGGTCCGTACCAGCGGCTGCACCGGCACCCCCGCCCGCGGCCGTACGAGCGCCTGCGCCCGCACCAGCGGCCGTGCCGGTACCCGCACCAGCACCCGCACGCGCACCGGCAACCACACCGGCCGCCGCACCCAGACGCCCGGCACCGTCGCCCATGACATCGCCCGCGGCGTCGCTCCTGAGGCCGCTCGTGGCATCGGCGGCAGCGTCGAGCGTGACATCACTCGTGATGTAACCGGGGGCATCGCCCGGGCCGTCGCCGGTGACGTCACCGGCGACGGCCGGTTCGTCGGGACTCGTAGCAGCACCCATCGGAGGGGCTTCCTTCCCGCTCAGCCCGCGGCCACGTCGACCGCGTCGGCGGCCGCGCGCTCCGCCGCCTCGACGACGTTGACGAGCAGTTGGGCGCGGGTCATCGGGCCGACGCCGCCGGGGTTGGGGGCGACCCAGCCTGCGACCTCCGCGACGCCCGGGTGCACGTCGCCGACGATCTTGCCGTCCTCGTCCCGGCTGACGCCGACGTCGAGCACGGCCGCGCCCGGCTTGACGTCCTCGGGCTTGATGAGATGCGGCACACCGGCCGCAGCGATGATGATGTCGGCCTGGCGGAGGTGGGCGGACAGGTCGCGCGTACCGGTGTGGCACTGCGTCACCGTAGCGTTCTCGGACTTGCGGGTCAGGACCAGCGGCATCGGGCGGCCGATGGTGATGCCGCGGCCGACGACCACGACGTTGGCTCCCTTGATCTCCACGTCGTGGTGGCGCAGGAGCTGGACGATGCCGTACGGCGTGCAGGGCAGGGGGCCGGGCTCGCCGATCACGAGCCGGCCGAGGCTCATGGGGTGGAGGCCGTCGGCGTCCTTCTCCGGGTCCATCAGCTCCAGGACGCGGTTGGTGTCGATGCCCTTGGGGAGCGGGAGTTGGACGATGTAACCCGTGCACTCCGGGTTCTCGTTGAGCTCGCGCACGACTGCCTCGATCTCCTCCTGGGAGGCGGTCGCGGGCAGTTCGCGCTGGATCGACGCGATGCCGACCTGGGCACAGTCGCGGTGCTTGCCCGCGACGTACCACTTGCTGCCCGGGTCGTCACCGACCAGCAGGGTGCCGAGCCCGGGGACGACGCCCTTGGACTTCAGCGCCGCCACGCGGGCGGTCAGGTCGGACTTGATCGCGGCTGCGGTGGCCTTGCCATCGAGAATCTGGGCAGTCATGCCCCCATCCTCGCGGATGGACCCGCCTCGGTACCAATCAGGCCGGTCCTGCCGAGGTTGCACTTGCACAACGCATGTGGAACTCGACTGGACAAAGACACGAGTGTCCTACAACGATGATCGGCGCAGTGCCGCGGACAGCGGCGGGGGGGCACCGCTGGTTTTGTGTTGTGACGTTCCTCCGCTCGGGCCGCGACGTCCCCAGCACTTCCAACGGAGGAACACCGCCATGAGTTTCGGCGACCCGAACAACCCGTACGGCCAGCAGCCGCAGCAGCCCCCGCAGGGCCAGCCCGGCTACGGCTACCCGCAGCAGGCCCCGCAGGGCGTGCCCCCGCAGCAGGGGTACGGCTACCCGCAGCAGGGCGCTCAGCAGCCGGGTCAGCCCTACGGCGCGTACCCGCAGCAGCCGGGCACCCTCCAGGCCAACAACGGCCTGATCAACGTCCCGGTTCTGGGCACCGTCCAGGTCGCCACGATGGGCCGCCGCTTCGGCGCGCGCGTCATCGACGCCGTCATCATCTCGGTGCTGTACTTCATCCTCAGCGCCGTCGGCGTCGCGGGAGCGGTCGGCGCCGCCGAGAGCGTGGAGGACTGCACGGGCCTCGACCCGCTGACCCCTGCGTACCAGGACTGCGTCAACAACCAGGCCGAGGCGGCCGGTGGCATGATGGCCGCGTTCCTCGGCATCATCCTCATCTTCTTCCTGGCCACGCTGCTCTACGAGTGGCTGATGATCTCCTTCCTGGGTGCCACGGTCGGCAAGCTGTCCCTCGGCCTGAAGGTCGTCAAGGAGAACACGGGCACGGTCCCGGGCCTCGGCGGCGGCTTCATCCGCTGGATCATCCCGATGGCGGGCGCGCTCCTGTGCGGTATCGGCCAGCTCCTGGTCTACCTCTCCCCGTTCTTCGACAACTCGGGCAAGCTGCAGGGCTGGCACGACCGTGCCTCCGGCACCATCGTGATCAAGAAGTAACGCACACGCACGCGCGAGAGGCCGCGACCCCCGTGGGG